>JAAZOW010000343.1 GCA_012797575.1 Methanomicrobiales archaeon
CCCAGCGGGCAGATGACACACTGCGTCTCTCCTTTGTACTCAAACAGAGGATACCCGCAGATCTTGCAAGATTTCGCGAGCATCTTACCTCCTTTGAGGAGGTACTCAGCCATAACTTCGTCAGCATTATCAACCGTCATCGTATCAAGCTCCCGTAATCAACCTATATATGTCTGGATGCCTCTAAATAATAGAGGGGTGAGTCATTGACGAGTCCAGACGAAACAATACGAACCTGCATCCAGATGTTGCAGAACATCAGTGAAGATTCCACCATTCCACGCAACATCCGACGTGTTGCAGATGAGACAAAGACGGTTCTCCAGGACGAATCCCGGAGCATCGGCCTTCGCGCTGCAACCGCAATCTCCCTGATCGATGAGGTCAGCAATGACCCGAATATGCCGGTCCATGCCCGAACCCGTATCTGGGAACTGGTATCGCAGCTAGAGACGGTACCCCTCGATTGAACACCTTATTCTTATTCAACGATTCCCGGCGGAGAATAGAGCAAGAAGTCATTATCAGAGGATAGTAGCAACCGCTGTTTCGCGCTGCTCGGCATATGCCGCGTGGCCGCCGCCGGGATCACAAAAACCTCCGGGTGTTCACCCGAGGACCGTGACGTGGATCGTCCTCCTGCGGTTCGACCGCACATCCAGTTCAAGGAGGACGATCTGCTGCCATGTGCCGCACGCGAGCCTGCCCTCGATCACGGGAATGGATACCGATGGTCCGACCACCGCTGCCTTGACGTGGGATCGGCCGTTCCCATCGCCCCACGCCGCATCGTGCGCGTACGGGATATCATCTGGAGCGATGACTGAGAGCGCCCGACGGAGATCGGAGAGGACGCCTGGTTCGTACTCGATGGTGGTGATGGCAGCAGTCGATCCTACGATGAATATGCTGGCGATGCCCTCCTGCACGCCGCTCGCGGTGATCGCCTGCTCTACCCGGGGCGTGAGGTTGACGATCTCTCCCTCCCCGTGTGTCTCTACCTGAATTGTCGTGCGAAATACCATATGAAGACCTCGACGTAGTATGTTACTTGCGCTCATGTTCTCCCCTCTACCTGGATAAATCTCCCGCTTCCACCGGAGGTCTGCACCCCTAGAAGTATACACGAGTGGTAGGCCGGAGAGGGGCACCCGTAAACGCTTTATATGTGTGGCAGGTATCTCCTCCCCGGAGGTGATAGTAGCTATGGTCTATCGCTGGAATGAGAGAAAAGATGTGGATGAGGCGATCGTCGTTGTGATGAATACGGTCGATCAGGGCCAGGAGATCCAGGGCTGGCTGATGCGCACCCTGCAACAGGCGATCTACGACTCCGACCCTGAGCTTGCGGGGTACTTCTTCAGAGAGCTTGAGCGGCACAGGCCCGGGGCGCTCAGGTACTTCAGGAAACCGACGTTTTAGTGCTCGTTGTCAATCGTACATTCGAGAGATCCTCAGGGGTGCGTTCCTCTGGCTTCTCTGGTGCCACGCTGCCCGGGGAGAGGGCGGGGTGGGAGATGCCGGCATATCGAGAGCGGGGATACTCTGCTTCACGGAAAGTCACTCAACCGTGGCGCTGCCCTGGAGCGGGGAGCAGAGCATCTGCC
>JAAZOW010000182.1 GCA_012797575.1 Methanomicrobiales archaeon
CAATGTCGTTCGTTTCACGAACAATAAAAGACATGCGATGAGGATGGGAAATAGTATAAGGAAGAGCAGCGTCTGCACTAAAGTCCCTCGTAGGGTAACTATGCTTCACTTACGTAATTAATCATTCCAAATGGGCACCGGAAGGAGCGGCACGCTGGCACCTGATGCTAGCTCCGCGCGGGACGCCGGGGTGAACCGGGTGATTGGATGTCTCGCTGGGAAGCGAGGTCTTTATCGATATCTATCCGGGGTTTGATGGCGCACCATCGCGCTTCCTGGCGTTTGAGCCGTATGCAGGGGACCTCGAAGGAAGGCAGCGGGAAAGCAGGAGATCGAGCTCGACTCTTTGCCTGACTGCTGCTTCACGCAGGGAGGACTACCTCCCTGCGTATTCATTCAGATTTTGCCGGGCACTGAACGCCGCACGCCTCCTTCGCCTTCTCCGGCGGCGTCACCCCTGTAGCGGGGTATGAAGTGGATGTGGACATGCATCACGGCCTGTCCTGCCACCTCCCCGACGTTGATGCCGATGTTGTAGCCGTCGGGATGGTGCTCGCGCTCGCTGATCACCCTGCAGTCATCGATGAGGTGAGCAAGCGCCATCCGCTCTTCATACGTCGTCTCAAAGTAGTCCGCCACATGCCGGAACGGAATGATGAGCAGGTGGCCTGGACTGACCGGGTGGATGTCGTAGCGGGCGTAAGCGAGATCGTTTTTTGCGACGATATCCTCCGGAGCCGGGTTACAGAATGGACATGGCATGGTCACCCGCACCTTGCCGGGATTGCCTATGAGTCTTTCGGGCCGGCCGCTTCACCCGAGCAGGCGGGCAAGGAGTCTTCCAGAGATGCCTCGGGAGAGGGCTATGGCGTGTTCGGTGCACATCTCGTGGCAGCAGTAGCACCTGATGCAGCGCGAGAGATCGATCGTTGCCCTGCCCGCAACGATGGTGACCGCGCGCATAGGGCAGATCCGCTCGCACTTCCCGCACCCGATGCACGCCTCCTCGATCACATCAGGCCGGAGAGCATAGATGCTCCCGAACCGCTGCGCAACGCTGAGGACCATCCGCCGCCGGATACCAATCCTGCCTCCGGCATAGGTGGAGGGCTTCTGGAAGTCCGGGACCATGAAATCCGCCGGGTCATCGCCGACCGTCCGGACAGTTACCGGATCGATGAGACCGCGCTCGGCCGCGCTCCTGATGCACCCGATCTCGAGTGGATCCATGCCGATGAGTCGGGCGAGGACGGTATCCACCGCTGCAGGGTTGTTCCCGGCGAGGATCACCCCGATCTTTCGCGGGCTCCCTGCCTGGGGACCATCGCCTTCCATCGCCATGACGACATCAACGATCTGGAGACGAGGCCTCATGCACTCGTTGAGGTCGACGAGCATCTTTCCAAAGGCGTACTCGTCCTGGAACCGGAAGTGGAAGGTCGGTTTCTCAAGCCCCGGGATGAGCCCGAAGAGGTTCTTTGTGGCGCCCGTCATCCGGGTCCACATATGGGTCTTAGCCTTGGAGACGACCACGATCGCGTCGGCCTCTATCGCCGGGTTGATGATGGAGAACTGTTTCATCACCTCCCCCTCAGGATACGAGACGGTTCTGTACCCGGTATCGTAGTTCAGGGTGGCCCCGGTCTCCTCAGCCACCACGGCATACCCGGCCCGCGCGTAGGCCCGACGCAGACTCCCCTCACTGTAGATGATCCCGGCCCCCGGGCTGTCGCCGATGACGACCCGGCACCCCTGCGCCGCGATGAGCCGGGCGACGGCGGCAACGACCGCCGGGTGGGTTGTGACGCACCGTTCCGGATCCTGACCCTGTAGGAGGTTTGGTTTGAGGAGGACCGTCTCTCCTGGCGCGATAAATCGTCCCATGCCGCCGAGGATGTCGACCGCACGGTCGACGGCCGCATCGACTTCATCCTGATCGTAGCCCCCACACCCGACGACGGCGACGGTCGCATCGTGCTCGCCTGTCTGCACCTCACTCCTCCCCGAAACGGATGAGCGCCTCTTTTGCCGCGAGCATCGCCGCTCCCTGCTTGGTCCGGGCCTCCCCCCTCCCGAGGGAAACCCCACCGATCATCACCCGAGCGGCCCAGACCGGGCAGTTGCCGGGACCGGTCCGGTGGTAATCATACGCAAGGTGGCCGAGATCGTTCTGGGCGACGTACTCCTGGAGTCTCCCCCGGTAATTCCTGCCGGTATCGCATTCCGCGATCTCATCTTCGAAGATCGTAAGCACCACCTCCCGCGCCACATCAAGGCCGCGGTCGAGGAAGATGGCACCTATCAGCGCCTCGAACGCATCGGCAATGATCGAGGCGGTCAACGCCTGCCCCTTTCTCCTGATGACGCCATCGATGCCGAGCCCTTGTTCAAGTGCAATATCAGCAAGTTTCGTGTTCCGGGTCACCTGGAGCCTCCGGTTCATCTCGCCGGGTGAGAGATCGTAGGCATCGTAGAGGTGATCGGCGATGATGAAGTCGAGGACGTAGTTACCCAGGAATTCAAGCCTCTCGTTATCCTCTATCGGGGTCCCTGGGTACTCCCCGTCGTTTGCGTATGACCTGTGGGTCAGCGCCTGATCGTAGAGGCGGAGGGCTGCATCGGTGATGCCGATGACCGCGAACGGGGGGGCGGCGAGGAGCGCGCGCAGTTCCGCCGCCCGGTTGTGGTCGGCAGACTCCAGGGTTCTTCGCCTAAAGAGGCTGCCGATACTGCATCTTTCCCTGATGGTGGAGAGTCTCATGGTCACCCTGCCCTTTTCCCCATAGAATGGCCTCCATCCACCGGGATAAACCTTTGCCGGGGCCGCCCCTCCATGGGGCAACCTTTTCCATCACGTGCACGAGATCTCTTCTCTGTGTTTCTGCCCGCGAAGGATCAGCACGACGAGAGCGCCTACCTCGATATGGAGTTCGGTTACGTCTACGGCACCTCCCGGGCGGTGATGATGCCGATCGAGATAGGCGCTGTCATCCACCGGCCCGGAGATGACAGCGTCCGGTATCTCTGGGAGCAGTTCCGGTACGGTATCGA
>JAAZOW010000122.1 GCA_012797575.1 Methanomicrobiales archaeon
AAAATAGAGCTACCCCGTATAGGCCACGCCGTGAGGTAACGAGATGGCACGAACGATATCTGTTGTGAAATGGGAGAGTGAACAGGACGTTGATAACGCCGTTGGAGACATCAAAGGCGAGATGGAGCGCCTGGGTGGGCTTTCCAAGGATACTGAGCGGGCGATGCAGCATTCGCTCCTGGTGGCCGACCCCGATCTCGCGAACCACTTCCTTCGGATGGTCAAAGAAAATGCCCCTGATGCGATGCGCTACTTCGAGGAGCGCGGCGGTGGGGCGTGAGCCAGGGACAAGATCGGCAACTCGTAGAATCGCAGTGGTCCAGGGGAGATGAGATCGAAGCTTGAGTCTCCCCTCTCCCGGAGGATGACTGCCAGGCCTCGGGAGGCAGCCATCCGCATGGACCCGAACGGGTACCAGAGATACCGGGTATGCAGGATACGCTCTCCTCACCCTGAACTCAAGAGTCCTCCGTCGAAGTCTCGTGCTCTGCCTCACACCTCGATCAGCCGGTACGACGCATCGCCCAGGCCGATACTTGCAGCATAGGCGACCTGATAGCCAGCATCCGTGTAGTCCCAGATCCCCCCGAACTTATCCTCTCCCGGAGCAAGATTCCCCTCAAGCGCTGTCCGGGCAAGCCCACGCTGGCTGTTGACGAGATCGAGACTTGCGTGGTCGATAGCGACCGGGTCGGTTGAGGCAAGGATCCCGATATCGGGGACGATCGCCGCATCGCTCCAGGGGACACAGTCGCAATCAGGGGTGATGTTGAGGAGGAAGTTGATGTAGCCCACCCGTCCGGATTTGCCGATGACGGCACCGAGGGCGTACTCGCAGAGTCGTTCGAGGAACGGCCGGATCTCGGTGGTCCAATCAAACTCGATCGCCCCCTCCGGGCAGGAGCGCATGCAGTCGCCACACCCGACACAGCGTTCGGGGTTGAGCTGTGCCCGCCCCTCGACGATCGTCATAGCCGCCTGTGGGCATACCCGGGTGCACTTCCCGCATCCGCCGCACCGCTCGACGTCCACGAGCGGCCGGCCCACGTGCTGTTCTGCCTTCCCTGAGGGCGGCGCGCAACCCATCGCCAGGTTCTTGATCGCGCCACCAAATCCTGCAAGGTCGTGGCCCTTGACGTGCGAGAGGACGATCATGCTCCCGGCGGCGAGGATATCCCCGGCAATCCTGACGTTCTGAAAATGTCTCCTGTTGACCGCGACCTCAGACCAGTGGTCTCCCTGGAGCCCGTCGGCGATGATCACCGGAGCGTCGACCACCGCGTAGCAAAACCCGTGCTCGATGGCGGTGATGGTGTGCCTGACGGCATCCATCCTGCTCCCCGCATAGAGGGTTCCGGTATCGGTGATGAACGGATGCGCTCCCTGTTCCTTGACCTTATCGACCACCTGACGGGCGAAGATCGGGTGTAGGTAGGTATCGCATCCCCGCTCCCCAACGTGCAGTTTGATAGCCGTAAGGTCCCCGGGCTGGACAACCTCACCAAACCCGGCCGCGTCGAAAAGGCGACGGATCTTCTGGGATCTGCTCTCACGGGGGTTTCTTGCCCGGAGGCTTGCGAAATAGACGTCAGCCATCGTCGTCTGAATCCTCTACAGGTAGTCTCGGATCGACAGGGGATAAGGATTGTGCCCGCCGGTCAGAGCCCCGCGAGATTGATGTCTCCATTTGAGGTGACGATGGTTATCGTCGGTCCCCCGGCACCGAGAGACCCCAAGACCGATGTCTCCGTCGACTCACTGACCCTGAGCGGGAGGTCTCGGATTGCTATCCTGCCGTTCGAGGTGGTGGCGATCACCCGGGCGTTCAGATCTTTTGCAATACGGAGCGTTATCTCACCGTTGCTTGTCGATATCACCACATCGCCGGGGATGGCGGAGATCTCAGCTGATATTGGACCGTTTGACGCCTGCAGATCCCCAACTCCTCCGGACCTCTCCACCATGATCCCATCGTTGCTCGTCTTTGCTGTCACGTAGCCCTCGACACCCGAGAGATTGATCCAGCCGTTCGATGTGACCGCCGTGAGATCGCCTCCCGGGGCACCATCCACGATCACAGGGCCGTTTGACGTATGGATCTCTGTCCCGGCCACCTGCACCCCCTGGAGTCTAATTTGGCCGTTTGAGGTATCTATCCCCCGCAGGACAACATCCGCCGGTATCTGTATCGTGTAGTCCACGCTCACCCGGGCGTTCATGCCGGTATACACGGTCCAGATCAGGATGGGGTCGTTCTCTGTCACTTCAATCCTGGCCTTTTCAAGTTCGGCTCGGCCATAGAAAGTCCGTTTGACTGCCGTAACAGCAACGTAGTCCTCCTCCCAGATACCCATATCCACGCCCCCGTTCCGATTGACCACAGCAAGATCGCCCCCGGGCTTTGCCGGGACTTCCCGATTGAACTTCTCTGTCTCCTCAGGCCCCAGAACCCCGGTGCACCCCGACAGCATGACGATGGCGACGATCAGCACCGCCAGCGCCACGTAGATGACATCCCTCATCTCCGCCCCTCTCGCGATCTCCCTCATGTTACCACCGCCCGCAGAAATGCTTGTCGGGCGAGGAGGTACATCACCGCCGCAAAGACCACCAGGTAGGAGAATGAGAGGAGGATATCGGTTGGGGTGGAGGTGTAGCGGGCCCCGACAGCGAAGAACTCGCTCCCGAGGGCGAAGTAGCGAACCCCGTTGACCAGATGGGTCAGGGGGTTGTAGGTTGAGAGCGCCTGCAGGAGCTCCGGGAAAGCCTGGATCGGGTAGAGGGCATTTGAGACGAAGAAGAGCGGTAGCGTAAGGAGTGTGATGATCCCCTGCAGCCCTTCAGGGCTCTCGAGGCGCATGGATATGTTCGAGGAGAAGAGGAGAAACCCGAGCGAGAAGATGGCGACGAATACGAATATACCAAGGATTGATACGACGATCCGGAGAGGCGAAAATCCCGGGAAGAACTCGACCCCGAGGAGGAGCCCAAACACCATGATGATCGCCACCTGGATAAACGACTTTGTCATACCCGAGAGGCTCACCCCCAGCATGATATGGGTCCGTGGCATGGGGCTTGCGAGCATCTCCCGCATCAACCCCCAGTTTTTATCAAAGAGGAGGCTGATTCCTCCAAAGAGGCTCGTAAAGAGGGTTGTCATCGCGATCACCCCGGCGGCCATGAAGGTGAGGTAATCGACTGCTATGACGCCCGGTGGGATCGGGATATCGGAGGTGAACCGGCTGAAGTTCGAAGACATCGCGACACCGAAGAACGCCATCCAGAGGGCTGGCTGCAGAAGCGATGACAGGAGTTGTGTCCTGAACCTGACAAACCTGATCATCTCCCGCCAGTAGACGGTGAGAAACTTCCATGCCACTCTCTATTCACGCCCCTGTGTCACGAAGCTCCCTGCCAGTGTAGTGGACGAAGACGTCGTCCATCGTCGGCTTCTTGAGGTTCACGCTCGAGATCTCGATGCCGGCGTCCCGCACCCGCTCGACAATCCGCGGGAGGCAATGGCTCCCATCGGTTGATATCGTTATCGAGAGACCACGGAGTGAGTCGGTGATCGATCGAATATCCCCGACCCCTTGGAGGACCTCCCGTGCTTTCGTGTCGTCCACAGTCTCCAGGTAGACGACATCCTCACCAAGGCTGCTCTTCAGTTCGTCCGGGGTGCCGGTGGTGACTATCCGACCGTGGTCGATGATGCTGATCCGATCTGAGAGCATATCAGCCTCTTCCATGTAGTGTGTCGTCAAAAATATTGTTGTCCCGGCTGCATTCACCTGCCGTATGTAATCCCACATCCGTATCCGGGTCTGGGGGTCAAGCCCCGACGTCGGTTCATCCAGGAAGAGGACTTCCGGTCTGGTCATCAGTCCCCGTGCGATCTCGAGCCGACGTTTCATACCGCCGGAGAGATTCTTTGTCCGCTCGTCTCTCTTGGACTCGAGCTCCACCACCCTGAGCATATCGGCAATCCGTTGCCTCCGCTCGCCGCGTGGGATCGAGTAGAGCCGTCCATGGAACTCCATCGTCTCCCAGACCGTGAGATCACGATCCAACACCTCATCCTGAAAGACGATGCCGATGGACTTTCTGACCTTATCAGGCTCTCGTGCGACGTCGTAGCCAGCCACCTGTACCATGCCCGTCTGGGGAGGGAGGAGGGTCGTCAGGATGTTGATGGTGGTGCTCTTCCCCGCGCCGTTGGGGCCGAGGAAGGAGAAGATCTCGCCTTTCCGAACGCTGAAAGTGATACCGCGCACTGCCTTGATACCGTTAAATGTGTGTTCAAGATCCCTCACTTCGATTATGTCCGCGCCTTCCATCGCCTGCCACCCAGATCCTGCCCAGTGCGTGATGTACCTCCATGGGCAGTGCGGTCATATTTCCTTTTCCCTTCCAGGATGTGTTGATCGACGTGATTGCGCGCCCGCTTCTTCCGGAAAATCTCTGGAGAAAAACCCGGCTATCCACCCTCTGGCGGCCCGTCAGAGTGGATACCCTGAAATACCAGAGTTGTTTCAACTCAAAATCCCCCGGACTCACATGCCGATGATCCTGATGTATGGGCAGGGGTCGGGCGGGGTCTTTTGGCGGCCACGGAGATCCGGTCCATGCAGGTTACGCTTACTCTTCTCCTCCCCTCGCCTGGGTTGGTGCCTGCCACGGCTACAGATCCGCCCCTGGCCAGTGGTGCCCTCAACCCGGCTCTGGCGGGATTGAACCGCTCTTTTGCGGTGTATCGTGCGCGCAAAGGCCCGGAACAGCTGCATCTGCCTGCTCCCGGGATGGGTGGGCGGCTGGTCCACGACAGATTTATCCATTTTCCAGGGAGAAATATCCTGATTGGAGTGCCAACGGATGCATCGATACATAAAAATCCTTCTCTACAGCCTGCTGGCGCTTGCCGTCTTTCCAGGCAGCAATTCAACCAGCGACGGACAGATGGGCCGGATACCCGCTACGGCAGCTGCCCCCGCTCTCCGGCAGGGGCGGTGAATTAGATGGAAGCAAGGGTTCGGGCGGAGTGGGATAGGCTCCGGAGCGTCGTCATCCATCGTCCCGGGATCGAGATGTTCTTCGGGCTTCTGGACCCCTACGCGGTCCTCTACGAGCGGGCGTTCAGCCGCCGCGATGCGCGCCGGGAGCATGAGCACCTCGAAGACATCCTTCGTGAGGAGTTTGGGGTCCAGGTGTTGCGGCTCAAGGAGACCATCCTCGATGCCGCTGACCATGATCCGGTGGTCCGCCAGCGACTTGTCGACTGGGCGCAGGAGACTGTCACCATCAGGGGTAGTCAGAGGGAGGTTGCAGAGGCCCGCCGGAATATGGAACAGAACGCCGATGCTCTGGATTCTCAGCATTTCTTTACCCTCCTCCTCGTAAGTCCGATCATCGAGGTGGACCGGGGACGCACCGGGTCCGGGGTGGATATCCGAATCATGGGACAGGGCCCGCTCACAAACCTCTACTTCATGCGCGACCAGCAGGCGGTGGCCGGCTGTGGTCTGGTCATCTCCCGGCTGGCAAAACCGCAGCGGTCCCGGGAGACTGAGATAACCCGATTCCTCTGGGAGATCCTCGGCATCCCCGTAGCCGGGGTGGTGCAGGAGCCCGGAACCTTCGAGGGCGGAGACTTCATGCCGATGGGAGATTTCGCCCTCATCGGCACCGGGGATAGGACAAATATGGATGGGATCCGCCAGTTCCTCGACTGCGCCACGGGTTTCGATGAGATCGGCGTCGTCCATCAGCCGGGACACCCGCTCATTCCGAGCAGCAGACCCGATCCAATGATCGATATGCACCTTGACACCTACTTCAATGTCGCAGGCAGCGGGATGGTGATCGGCTCGGAAGTTCTCCTCCGGCGGGCGCAGGTCGAGATCTGCCACAGGACAGGCGAGGGGTATGTCCCCTCCAACGAGACCGTGACCCTCTACGACTACATCCGGTCGAAAGGTTTTGCGGTCATCGATCTCTCGATCCTGGAACAGCTCTCCTATGCTGCAAACGTCCTCTGCGTGCGGGACGGCGTCATACTTGCGGTGGAGGGAGAAGAGGTGATGAGGACGGTGCTTGCGAATCTGGAGCGGAAGGCCGCAATCGACGTAGCACGTTACGGGCGGCTTCTCCAGCACGCGCAGCAGGACTACCGCCGTATCAGGAACACCGGACGGTTCTTTCCCCATACGATAGAGTTCTCCCAGCATGGCATCGAGGTCTGCCCACTGCATCTCGAGAACCTGACCGGGGGTTACGGTGGTCCCCATTGCATGACCTGTGCGCTGGAGCGGGGGTGAACAGGATGGCGAAGAAGGCTGTAGTAGTCGCGCTTGGCGGCAACGCTATCCTGCGACACCATGAGGTGGGTACCGCTGAGGGGCAGCTTGCAAATGTCCGCCGGACCTCGCAGCAGATCGCAAGGATCATCCGTGAGGGCTATCCGGTCGTCGTCACTCACGGGAACGGGCCCCAGGTGGGGGATATCCTTCTCCGAAATGAGATGGCGAAGGATACCCTCCCGCCGATGCCGCTCGATATATGCGGTGCGGAGAGTCAGGGAATGATCGGGTATATGCTCCAGCAGTCTCTGAACGAGACCCTCCGGGCGGCAGGGCTCGACTATCCGGTGGTGACGGTGCTGACGCAGACCGTGGTGGATATCGACGATCCGGCGTTTGAGAATCCGACAAAACCCATAGGCCCATTCTATACCGAGGCGCAGGCACAGGATCTCGCGGAGAAGAAGGGCTGGAAGATGGTGTACATCCAGGGTAAGGGTTACCGGCGGGTGGTTCCCTCACCGCGTCCGATCGCCCTCGTGGAGGGTGAGGCGATAACCCGGCTCGTCAGGGATGGTATGGTCGTGATCGCCGCAGGCGGGGGCGGCATCCCGGTAGTCGCCAATCCACGCGGCCCCCTTCGAGGTGTCGAGGGAGTGGTGGATAAAGACTACACCGCGGCGCTCCTCGCCGGGCTCATCGGTGCCGATGATCTCCTCATCCTGACCGACGTTGAGTGCGTCTTCTTAAACTATGGGGGCCCTGATCAGCAGCCTATCCGCGAGATGACGGTTGCGGAGGCGAAGCAACACCTCGCCGAGACGCATTTCCCACCAGGGAGCATGGGGCCTAAGATTGAAGCGGCCATACGATTCCTTGAGGCTGGAGGGCGCCGGGTGGTCATAACATCGCTCGACTCGGCATGTGACGCCCTTGCCGGTCGGGTGGGGACCTGGATCCACCCGTAGCTCCACCCGGCCCCAACCTTTATATACTAACTTCCCGATCACCCGGCGGTGAAGGACTGCTATGGCAAATAATTTCTGGGTAGGTGTCATCGTCGGGTGGCTCGTAGGGCTCATCCTCGGCTTCCTGTTACCGGTCATCGGACCATTGATTGGAGGATTCGTCGCTGGCTGGATAGTCAGAGGCGGGATCGGGAACGCTGCAAAGGCCGGGCTGTTTGCCGGCATCATCGGCGCCATCGTCATATCGATACTGGTTCTCGTCGGTGGAACGGTTTTCCTTGGGGCATTCGGGCTCGTCGCGGGTATCGGGACATCGATTGTCATCATCGTATCGGCGTTCATCTATCAGGGGATCCTCTCCCTGATCGGCGGCGCTATCGCTGGAGCGATCCGGCGGTGAGCATTGGAGAGGCCTGGAGTGGATCCCCACCCCTGGACCTCTCCAGCCTCCCGGCTGGATTGCAGTGAGGAGCGCCCCTCAGGCATCGCCGCTATCTCTCTTCTTCTGCTCTGACTGGCTTATGGGACGAGATCCCTCGCCTCCTTCCGGACCCACGTAGCGATGCGCGCCCGATAGATCCAGAGGTAGGTAGCCACCGCTACAATCTCGACGATGACGACGTAAGCGACGATATGGGCGAGGGACACCTCGTAGAGGATACCCATCACGACGCTCCCGATGAACCACGTCGCCCCGAAGGCTGCACTCAAGATGCCGTAAGCTTCCCCCCTGTACTCGAGTGCTGTGGACTCTGCGATCGATGCGCGGACCACTGTCTCAGAGAGCCCGATCCCGGCTCCCCAGGCGAGTGACCCCGCTATCACCAGACTCGGAGTGAGCGAGAAGGCGAGCAGGGCCGTCACGGTGACTGAGATCACCATTGTGGTATCGGGCGTGATCGACCGGGCCTTCATATGGAAGGAGATGAGGGGAAAGTTGGCAAATCCGGCCATACTGAAGAAGATGAACGCGGCGTAGGGCGCAATTCCGGGCAGGTTTGCAAACACTTTGCCGCCTCTGCCCACCCGCACCTCCAGGCGTCCGGGTTTTGGCACTGCCGATTGAGCGTGGAGGAGGCTTGCGGCAACACCGGCGAGTGGGAACCCGAGCAGGGGGATGAGGTGGACCGAGATGTCTCTGATTCCTTGATTGGCACCCGGCGGAGAATCTGGCACCTTCTTCGGGGATTGGCAACCGATATTTATGTGTGTGGTGCTCCGGGTGCGCATCAATGGACTTATCCCCGGCGGGAGTAAATGCTCTATAACGAGAGAGTCCGGGCAGGGAATCCAGGCAGGGGGTCCGGGCAGGTGTAGATCCTTAGAGGTGCCCGGAGAATGATAACAGAACAGGAAGAAGAGTCGTTGTATTCGCGAAGATTCATCCTCATCCTCATCACCATCGCCACGTTCCTAAACCCCTTCACCGGCACCGCCGTCAATCTCGCCCTGCCCGCCATCGGGGCTGAGTTTTCCGCCGATGCCACAACACTCGCCTGGATCTCCAGCGCCTACCTCCTCGCGTCGGTCATCTTCCTCCTCCCGGCGGGGAGGCTCGGCGACTCCCGGGGAAGGGTCACCGTCTTCATGACCGGGATCGTGGTCTACACCGCCGGCACCATCCTTGCCGTCTTTACGCCCACGATCGGCATGCTCCTCCTCTTCCGGTTCATTCAGGGGATTGGCGGAGCCATGCTCTACGCAAACAGCATGGCTCTGATCACCCACCTCTACCCGCCCGGTGAGCGGGGGTATGCGATCGGGCTCAACATCACCGCTGTCTACGCTGCGCTCTCCCTCGGGCCGTTTCTTGGGGGCATCCTGACCCAGTTCTTCGGCTGGCGGAGCATCTTTATCGTGACTGCGTTCATCGCTGTCCCGGTTCTCTTCTCTGGAGGCAGGTTCCCGGCATTCCTCAACGATCGGCACCGTGAAGACTTTGACATGCCCGGACTGGTTCTCTCCTCGACCCTGATCCTCTGCCTCTTCCTGGGCCTTGCCCGGGCTAACACCCCTGGTGGTGTAGCGCTCCTCGTAGCGGCGATCGTGCTCGGGGTGGCCTTCTACCGGGTGGAGCAGCACCGCCCCTCCCCCCTCCTCCCGGTCTCACTGCTCACATCGAACCGGGTCTTTGCCGCATCGAACGCCGCCGCCCTGATCAACTACAGCGCCACCTACGCGGTCGGGTTCCTCCTCTCCCTCTATCTCCAGTACATCCGGGGTTACGAACCCGCCGCCGCGGGCACGCTCCTTCTGGTCCTGCCGGCCATCCAGATCTTCATCGCACCGGCGGCAGGCCGCCTTGCCGACCGGATACGTCCCGGGCTCGTCGCTGCAGCAGGGATGGCGCTCTCAGCCGCTTGTTTCTTTGGCCTTGCCACCCTCTCGGAGACGACGTCGATCACCGGGCTCGTCGCGCTCCTGGCTGTCCTGGGCGTCGGGGTCGGGTTTTTTTCGTCTCCGAATACCTCCGCCGTCATGGGGAGCGTGGAGAAGCGCCACTACGGGAGCGCATCCGCGATGGTTGCGATGATGCGGTCACTTGGGATGATGATGGGTATGGGAATGATACTTGTGGTCTTTGCGTTCATGCTGGGGTCGACCGCTGTCACGCCGGCGATATTCCCGGAGTTCCTCCGAAGCGTGAACCTGATACTCCTGGTATTTGCGGTCCTCTCACTCTTAGGCGTCTTTCTCTCCCTGAAAAAGAACGAGTGAGGGTATGGCAGCACCTGTTCGAAAGGCCCGCCCCTGGCAGCCTGAGGGAGTTCGTGACTTTGGCGGCAATCACCGCATGATGGTGATCCAGGTGTATCAGTGTTCTTATCCCTGGTGAGTACAGACACTCTCTATGCATAACCCGGGTCGAGGTGGGATTTCCCGGGGTGCATGAGGGATAACGTTGACGCAGGAAGAAGAACCGTCGTATTCGCGAAGACTCATCCTCATCCTCATCACCATCGCCACGTTCCTAAACCCCTTCACCGGCACCGCCGTCAATCTCGCCCTGCCCGCCATCGGGGCTGAATTTTCCGCCGATGCCGCCACGCTCGCCTGGATCACGAGTGCTTACCTCCTCGCGTCGGTCATCTTCCTCCTCCCGGCGGGGAGGCTCGGCGACTCCCGGGGAAGGGTCACCGTCTTCATGACCGGGATCGTGGTCTACACCGTCGGCTCCCTCCTCTCCGTCTTTACGCCCACGATCGGCATGCTCCTCCTCTTTCGGTTCATCCAGGGAGTCGGCGGTGCGATGATCTATGCAAACAGCGTAGCCCTGATCACGTACCTCTACCCGCCCGGTGAGCGGGGGTATGCGATCGGGCTCAATACCACCGCCGTTTACGCTGGCCTCTCCCTCGGACCGTTTCTTGGTGGCGCCCTGACCCAGTTCTTCGGCTGGCGGAGCACCTTCATCGTGACCGTGCTCATCGCCGCTCCGGTCCTCGTCTATGCCAGAATATTCCCGGCGTTTCTGAACGAACGACGTCAGGAACATTTTGACGTCCCGGGCCTGATTCTCTCTTCAGCCCTGATCCTCTGCCTCTTCCTGGGCCTCGCCAGAGCGACTACCCCCGGTGGCATAGTGCTCCTCGTAGCGGCGCTCGGGCTCGGGGTGATCTTTTATCAGGTGGAACGGCGGCACCCTTCCCCCCCTCCTCCCGGTCTCGTTGCTCACATCGAACCGGGTCTTTGCCGCATCGAACGCCGCCGCCCTGATCAACTACAGCGCCACCTACGCGGTCGGGTTCCTCCTCTCCCTCTATCTCCAGTACATCCGGGGTTACGAGCCCATCGCCGCGGGCACGCTTCTTCTGGTGCAGCCGGTCATCCAGGTCTTTATCGCTCCTATCTCGGGCCGTCTCGCCGACCGCATGCAACCCGGGCACGTCGCTTCAGTGGGGATGGCGCTCTCAGCCATCTGTCTATTCGGTCTTGCCACACTCTCAGAGAAAACGTCAATTACAGCGATCATCGCGCTTCTGGCCGTCCTGGGCGTCGGGGTCGGACTCTTCTCGTCCCCGAATACCACCGCCATCATGGGTTGTGTGAAGGCAAAATTCTACGGGAGTGCGTCGGCGATGACGGCGATGATGCGTTCACTTGGCATGATGCTGAGCATGGGCGCGGTCCTTGTGGTCTTTGCGCTCATAATGGGGTCAACTGCTGTCACACCGACGATATTTCCGGAGTTCTTGAAGAGTCTACACCTGATCTTCCTCGCGTTCGGTATCTTCTCGGCCTTCGGGGTTATTTTATCGCTCAGCAGGAACAGATGTTGATGGATTTCTACCTGATGCCTGAACTCTCCTCTCTGGAGCCTAAAGGAAGCGTTAAGATACCAGACATCCTGTGATCACCGTATCGGATGGATCTCGTCATCGGGAGGGTTGGCGATCAGGATGTCGCCGTCGATGCTCAGGAGCTTGTCACGGGGCGGACCTGTATCATCGCGCAGTCGGGCGCCGGGAAGAGCTGGGGCATCGCGGTCCTCTGTGAACAGCTCCTCAAAGCGCAGATAGGGTTCTGCCTCATAGATACAGAGGGAGAGTACTTCTCGCTCAAGGATCGGTTCTCCCTCACCTGGATCGGTTCAGTTGAGGGTTGTGACGCGGCGATCGGGGAGGCCGATGTCAGAATGGTGATGCACGATGCGATCCGCTCCAGGGCCGCGGTGATCTTTGATGTCTCGGAAGCGGTGGATATGCGCGGCGAGGTCTCGAAGCTCGCCGAGATCCTCTACGATCTGGAGAGCCGGTTACGGCAGCCCTTCCTGCTGATCGTGGAGGAGGCGGACAAGTTCATCCCCCAGATCGGCGTCTCCGTAGAAAAGATCGAAGAGATATCCCGCCGGGGACGGAAACGTGGCCTCGGTCTGATGGTCGCGACCCAGCGCCCCTCGCTCGTGACAAAAAATGTCCTTTCACAGTGCAACAGCCAGATCATCGGGAAGCTCTCGATAGAAAACGATCTGAAAGCGGTCAGTCTCTTCTTCTCGTCCCGCAGAGAGGTCGAGGAGCTCGCAGAACTTGAGCCGGGAGAGTTCTTCGTGATGGGCGGACTCTCTCGGGGGAAGATGAAGATGAAGTTCCGCGACCGGGTGACGGAGCATAGGGGGGTGACGCCCCGCCTCGTGCCTGCACCGCCGGTCTCACCGGTCCCGCCGCCAGAGCCGCCGACCCCCTCCCGGGAGGGAGAAGACCTTCCCGTCGCCGGGAACGCGGTCATCCCGATGATCCACCGTGAAGAGGCGTTTGATATAGCGATGACGAAGCGGAGACGCCGGTTCCGGATACTCGAGCCTGAAGAGCGTATCGTATCCGCTGAGCAGGTCTACCGGCCGCTTCTTGAGGTGGAGGCCCGCTACATTGGTGGGCTTATCCGGAAGGTGACGAAGACGGTATCATTCACCCTCGACGCCTGCACCGGCTGCATCGTCGAGCTGGACCGTGGGATGAAAGTCAGGCCCGGGTTCTCAGAGCTTTTGGGACTCGATGAGGCGGCGGTGAAGATCGTCGCAGGGCTTGCGAACGGCGGCTCGACGATGGCCGAGATCGAGGCTGATACCCGTCTTCCACCCGGCATCGTGAAGAAGGCGGTGAAGCAGCTCCGCAAGGCGAAGCTCGTCACCGAGGTGAAGACGATGGGCGATGTGGTGGTCTATGTGCCCCTGCTCACTGGCGATATCCCCGAACTACATGCACTCAGGCGGGGTGCGGATCTCCCGATGGAGCCGCTTCAGGAGGCACCCCTCGATGTGAAGATCACGGAGTCGGCCATCCGGGTCATCCTGAAGGGGCTTGAGCCGACGGCCGAGATTGTCAGGGTTGAGACGATCTACTACCCTGTCTATGAGGTCCGGTTTGCATCTGAGCACGGGGAGCGTTCGATCGTCATCGATGGCATCTCCGGAAGG
>JAAZOW010000271.1 GCA_012797575.1 Methanomicrobiales archaeon
GATATAAAAATGTTGCTGCAGGCCTCCGCCATATCTGGTGCTCCAGATCGAACCCCCTACCCTGCGCACGAATCCAGGAGAACGGTGTTCCCACCTCCCCGGGAAAAAAATGTCACGGTGGCCAGCGTACCGCTTCTGCGATGGGTGATCACAGGGTTGTCGGGGCCCCACTCTGAGCCGGGTGAACCGGGTCCTGGTTCCACTGTCCTCCATCTGCAGGTAGCCAATACATTGATACAGGGTGTGCGATAGTGATTAATCATGGACAACTTCGCCGGCACCTTGTATGCCAGGGGTTGGAGGTTCAACCGATGACCCTGGTGATCGCATTCATCGGGTGGGAGGGGGCCGTGATGGCAGGGGATATGCGGGAGATCACGTTTCAGGGTGACGGATCTCGCATCGAGGAGCTGGAGCGTGAGCTCTACAGTGGCTCGATCGTCTCGGATGGTGATCTAAAGGAGCGGGCAGGGGCGATCGGGGTGACGATCAGGGTCCGGGACGATAAAGCCAAGGTCTCGCAGCGGGATGGGCTGCTCATCGGCGAGGTGGCCGAGACTGACGGATCGGTCGTCAGGAGGAAGAGGCTCTATGCCACGAAAGGTGGTTATGTGATCGCTGAGATCATCGATTCCCAATTACGGGTGATCCAGAGGGGCAGCGCAAGCAACTTCGTGGTCCTCGGAAACAACATAACAAAACAGATCGCCAATCAATGCATTCAGGGGGCGTGGGAAGAAGGAGGGAGCATCCCGGATGCCATGCGGGTTATCATGCTCACCATGCAGGCCGCGGCAAGCACGACGGCGTCGGTGAGCAGGACATTCATCCTGGTGCATACCGATCTCGCGGCCAATCTTGGTGGCGCTATAGAGCAGGACTCCCGGGGATGAACCGCCGCATGCGCTAGATCTAGGATCGGGTACTCACGCGAAGAGGGGTGCCGCTGAAGGGATCTTTGATGGATTTTCACGCCTCAGATGGTGGTTTGTGGAACACTACTGCCCAAAATGGGTTCCGGAGAGAGACCGGGCTTTCTTCTGCATCCCTGGCCTCGACCTCCGTGGGGATCATAATAGCGACTGGTGTCCCTGCCCCGGGCGGGTGCGTATACCACGGAGCCGATAGATCTCCTTCCTCGGATGAGGCAGAGAGCCGCCCGGATCCGATCCCGCCACAGGATACGTTAGCGCTTATGGGACGCATGCCCCCTCCCCAGGTATCGCCATGACTGCCCCCCGGCCTCTGGCGGGGGCGGGGGTGCCGACATATTGAACCCAAGAGTGACAGGGGAGGGGGAGGCCTCGCAAAGCCCCCTACTGCCCTCATTCCGTGTGGTTGTTGGCGCTACACCTCACACACCAAAATCTTTGAAGATGCGGTGACATGGCGCACTAGCCGCCCGTCTCCCTTGCAGGCGTGATCGTCGCCGGGGTGGTGAATTTCTCTAAAAAAGATTATTGGTTGAGGAGATTGCGCCTTTTGAGCCAATCTACCTGTGCCCTGACATATCGGTAGATGATATCGCATTTCTCGTCCTGGAAACTCCAGGGAACGATGATGAGGAGGTCCCCTTCACGTATCCAGAGACGTTTCCTGATCTTGCCCTTGATCCGCCCGATGCGTGTTACGCCGTCCTCACAACGGACCCGTATGTGGTTTGCCCCAAGCATCAGATCAGCCCGGGCAAACATCTCCCGGTTTCGCTTCTTCGGTAACCGTACCCGTACTATCTCTTCGGTTTCGCCTTTCTGTGGTCTTCGTCTATTACTCAGTTAATCAACTCCGTGGCAGGCGATGGGCATTGGTCCCGCCTGCATAGTTCACTGGTGTTGTATACTGATGACCCGGGCAACCATTAAGGTATCTGTCCCTCAAAGCGTGCAACCCTAGCCGACCGGTATCCTCGGGGTTGGGGTGAAAATGGGAATACAGAAACTGGAGGAGGCACGCGCCCCTCCCCACGGTGAGGGGCTCCACGGCCCGGTGTCAGAGAGGCAGGAACTCCTATTCAACGCCGCTGCTGGAGGACAGCATTTCACCGGATATCGCCACGCACTGCCCTCGCCCCCCGGGGGTGGGGGAGGATCTCCGGGTGTGCGGGGGGTCATGGATCGGTGGCGGCATGTATATCGACATGAAAATTAAGCGAAACATTCCTCCTCTATACTGCGGGGTGGTTGTGGATCGCGGTCAACGACCGTGACAAAGCGATCGGTACGATGAGATCGAGACCGCATTCTTCGGCTGGAAAATTCGCGGCGCCTTCAATTTCAATCGGGGGAACAACCACGCGCACACCCCGGTTGTATAGCTACCACCGGGACATTATTGGAGCTTCGTCCGAAGAGTA
>JAAZOW010000139.1 GCA_012797575.1 Methanomicrobiales archaeon
GACCCGGCCGTCGCCCAGATGATCGGGATCATTGCGCTCGCCTACATCCTCTTTGCCGGCGGTTTTGATACCCGATGGGATGAGGTCCAACCCATCTTCTGGCCGGGGATCGCCCTCTCAACCGTAGGGGTCGTTCTGACTGCAGTCTGCCTTGGCGTATTTGCCTCTGTAGTCCTCGGTCTCTCCCCACTCACGGGTTTTCTCCTTGGCGCGGTCGTCTCATCCACAGATGCGGCAGCGGTCTTCTCGGTCCTCCGGATGGCACGCGCACGCCTGAAAGGAAATCTACGGCCGTTTCTCGAATTCGAATCGGGGAGCAACGACCCCATGGCGGTCTTTCTCACCACCAGCGTCATAGCCCTGATCCTCACCCCCGGCTCATCGGCGCTCACGCTCGTCCCGATGTTTGTGCAGCAGATGGTCGTCGGAGGGCTCCTCGGCTACGGGATGGGGAGGGGTATCGTCTTCTTTATCAACCGCCTCAAACTCGAATCAGAGGGACTCTACCCTGTGCTCACCCTTGCCATGGTGCTGATGATCTACGGGTTGACCGCTACCCTGGGCGGTAACGGGTTCATCGCCGTCTATGTCAGCGGTCTTGTTATGGGGAACAGCATCTTCGTCTATAAAAAGAGCCTGATCCGGTTCCACGACGGGATCGCATGGTTGATGCAGATCGTGATGTTCCTGGCACTCGGCCTGCTCGTCTTCCCTTCAGACCTCGTGAGGGTGATCGTCCCCGGGCTTCTCATCGCCTTCTTCCTGCTGCTGGTCGCCCGACCGGTTGCTGTCTTTATAACGCTCCTGCCCTGGAAGATGCCGCTGAATGAGAAGGTCCTCGTCTCCTGGGTGGGACTCCGTGGGGCCGTCCCGATCATCCTTGCGACCTATCCCCTGGTCGCCGGTGTGCCGGACGCGGCGCTGATCTTCAACATCGTCTTCTTCATCGTCCTCATCTCGGCGCTCATCCACGGGACGTCCATCCCCACGGTCGCCCGATGGCTCGGTCTCGCCGCACCGCTCCAGGAGAAGCGCAAACTCTCCCGGGAGTTTGAGGTGGACCCAAATACACCGAGCGAACTCATTGAACTGACCATCCCCCCCGATGCCTCAGCGGTTGGGCAGCAGGTCGTCGACCTCGGGCTTCCGGAGGGGGCGCTCATCATCCTCATGCAGAAAGAGGGTGAACGGTTTGTCCCGTCCGGCAGCACCGTCATCGAGGCCGGCGATACGCTCCTCCTCCTGACGACCGATGACCTGGTGCAGACCGTCCGTGAAAGATTCCTCCACGTTAAGGAGGAGGGGGAGGCGCACCGCCCATCCTGATGGGGGCTCCTCCACAATATCAGCAGAGAACAGGAGGGGATCAGGCCGAATGAAGCCTGTTACTCCGCTCGATCTTCTTCATCACCGCTTCCCAGGTGCCGGTGATCAGAAAACTCTCCTCCATATATCCTACCACCTTCTCAAACCTCTTCATGGGGAAGGCAATCGTCAGGACGTCCGGAGGGACACAGGGCCGTGCAGAGGGGTCGAACATACCGAAGATCACCTTCTGATCGCTTTCCTTCTGCTGCTCAAGCCAGGGGTAGTAAAAGATCGAGCTGCACCCGGAGCCGAACGGGCACACGACACCGTTTGGGTCGGATCGATCGAAGTTTGCCAGCGTAAAGAGCCCGGAGAGCACCTCCGGCCGGGCGAAGAAGATCGCGACGTCCGGGTTATCCGCAGCCGTGAGGTGATCCCATCGCTTGAAGGTGATGCTCTTTCCTTTCGTGGGTATCCGGACGGCTTCCCGGTCCAGCTCATCCACGATCTCGGGCGTCTGCTTGTAGCGCTCTCCCTCGACGACCCCGGGCTTCCCGTACGAGAGGAAGTAGCGGAAGTCCGGGAATCGTTCAGCCTCGTAGCCGAGGTAGAATTTCCCCCCACGACACCCGATCGAGTCTTCATCGAATGCGAGGCTCGCCCCCTTCCGCACCTTCACAAGGTC
>JAAZOW010000161.1 GCA_012797575.1 Methanomicrobiales archaeon
GGGTACGGCCCCCCCGGGTATCGCCCCGACTGCTACTGCCCCTCGGCATTCCGCGTGATTGTTGGCGTATCCACTCTCACACGTCAAAATCTTTGAAGATACGGTGATGCGACGCACTACCGGGGCGAATTAGCCATCGGAGATCGTCGCGCAGAAGATCGATCTCATCGCGGAGCTTACCCTTGAGCGTTACTCAAGAACCCCGGCCATCTCCCCGATAAAAGCCTCTGCAGCCCGTTCTTCTCAGATAATCTGTGGCAACATATATATAGGGAGCATTCCATAACAGGGAACTGAACGAGGTGATTTTTTGTGGTAAATCGTGAACAGTTACTCGCTGAGTCCAGGCGAGAGATATATGACAGCGTTCCAAAGATTATCATCGGGATCGCCATCGCGTTTCTCATATGGCTCTTTGGTGTGCTCATCTTCCTCCCGCTTGCAAGAATGCTCGGGGATCCGTTCCTCTTCGGTCTGATAGGCTTTGCCAGCCTGATATCAGGGATAATCCTCATCGCACTCGTGATCATCTTCTTCGGTATCTTCAAGGAGGTCCTTGACGTCACCGACGCATTTGCAGGGTACGCTGCAGCAGCGTATTCCCGAAGCGAGACATCGGATGAGAAGGTGGAACGCTACCGGGGGGCATTCCGAGGCATCGCATACGTACTCGTTGCAGTCTTTGCCTTCCTGTTCTTCCTGCCGTTCCTCGCAGGTATCATCCCGGTTCTTGCAGGCATCGTGCTGGTCATCCTGGTTCTCTGGGCAATCCTTGTCCTCTTCAGGGCTGGTAAGCTCTTTTCCGGAGAGATCGAGCAGTGGGCCGCGAGCTTCACCCAGAAGGTTGAGACGCGGCGGCAGGAGATAGCCTCAGAGGAACAGAACGAGTACAGCTACGAGTAGATCCATGAGGAAGATCTCAATTTACCTCATTTTTACGGTGATATGGGTGCTCGCCGCCGTGGCGGTTGCCACATTTCCCGACATCATGATCCCGGTCGCCGAGACGCTCACGCTCACCCTCTACGAAGCGATTGCGCTCTTTCTCATCCTGATGGTCGTGCTGACCATGATCTTCCTTGCGCTCATTGGCTGGGAAGTCGGCCGCTTCGTGGCAGAACACCTCTCGTAGGCGGTATACTTCCGCTGGCTGGCGCAGTGCGGCATGCTCCCCCTTTATGTCTACCGTGACCCACTACTAGTCAACAAATGGGTTTCTGGCCGCCTGAGAAGCAGGAGGCGATCCGACCCGTATCTCTGCGAGGCATGGTAGTCTGACATGGGATGTTGTCGTTGTAGGTGCAGGCCCCTCCGGGAGTGCTGCTGCCCGGGCATGCGCAGAAGGGGGGCTCTCGACGCTCTGTATCGAGGAACACGGAACGATCGGCTATCCGGTACAGTGCGCAGGACTCCTCTCCACATCCGCGTTTGAGGAATGCGGCGTCTCAGGGGAGTCAATCCAGAACGAGGTGAGTGGCGCCAGAATGGTCTCCGATCTCGGGGGCGAACTCCTCTTTGACGCCGGGGTCACAAAGGCCCACGTCGTGGATCGGTGCCGCCTCGACCGAGAGATGGCGCAGAGAGCGGCGGATGCTGGAGCCGAGTTCCTCCTCAAGACCAGCGTATCAGGCATACAGGGCTCTACCCTCCTGACCCGGGGCATCCGGGGGCGTGAGGAGATCCCCTTCCGGCTCGTCATAGCCGCAGATGGACCGAGGAGCTCCATTGCCCGGATGCTCGGTCTCCGCCGCCCGGAGATCTATCTTGGCGGGGTGCAGGCCGAGGTGCCGTGCCGGGTTGACCCCCGCTACGTGGAGCTGCATCCCAATGCCTCGCCCGACTTCTTCGGGTGGGTGATCCCGATCTCGGCGACCAGGGCACGCATCGGCCTCTGCGCAAAGGAACATGCAAAGGAGCATCTCGATCGATTCGTCGCACGGTATGGCGGAAGCTGCACCCACCTCGTCAGTGGAGTCATCCCGCTCGGTGTCATGCCCCGGACATACGGCCACCGCGTGCTCTTTGTCGGCGACGCAGCAGGTTTCCCCAAACCCACGTCGGGCGGTGGCATATACACCGGTATTCGGTCGGCAAAGCATGCGGCCGAGGTTGCAGTGGCCTGCTGCGCACGCAGAGAGTTCGACGATGCCAGCCTCCAGGATTACGAACGGCTCTGGAGGGAAGACTTCGGGAGAGAGCTCGATATCGGACTAAAGATGCTCCGGGTGCGGCAGAAGATGACGCCCGAAGAGATCGATCGCCTCTGCCGGATCTTAAATGACCCCGATCTCATCGAGACGATCGTAGAACACGGCGACATGGACCGGCCGGGCGCCCTGATCAAGAAGCTCGCCCTGAAACCTGCCCTGATCCGGGGCATGGGCATGCTATTTGCATCAAAGATACGCCAGATCCTCAAAGGATGAGTGGACGTTCGCACTGACCTGATGAAGTGCCCATGGCCGCCAGGGGGGGGCAAACGGCGCCTGCCCACCCGGCCAATCCAGAACGATCGAGATCAAGTAGATCTCCCGGCCTCCCGCAGCCGGAAATCCGGTTCGAATGCACCGATCAGGTCCAGATAGTGTTCGATGGTGCGGGTGAAGAGGAAGCGCTCCCGCACGGTCTCATGGGCCGCCTGTCCGAGCCGCTCACGCAGGTCAGGATCACGGAGAAGCTCGACGATCTTCTCCGCCGCTTCATCCACGGAGGAGACTAAAAACCCATTCACACCGTCCTGTATCTGGTAACGGATACCGACGGCGTTTCCTCCGATCACCGCTGCCCCTTTCCACATCGCCTCCGAGACGGTCATGCCAAACCCCTCCCTGAGGGATTTCTGGAGGACGACCGCCGCCCGGCGCTGGAGCGCGTTCACCAACGAACCGTCCTGGACACTGAGGATGATCACCCGTTCGCTCCGGTGAGAGAGGAGCGAGCGGTAGACCTCCGCGCCCTCGGGATCGTCGGTCGCCACATTCCCGACAAGGACCAGGGTGCACTCCTCCTCCTTCTGCGCCTTCTCGAACGCCTGGATGACTCCTTCGGGATCCTTCCAACGATCAAACCGGGAGATCTGCACGACCAGAGGGAGATCAGTCGGGATATCATAGGTTTCGAGACGCTCATCGATGGCACTTTCCGGGAGCTCCCGGTTCACGATCGAGAAAGGATCGAGGGCGGGCGTGAAGAAGACCTGCGGTGTTACAAGGTTCTGGCGATACTCACTACAGGAGAGGATGACAGCGTCATACTGCTCGACGAAGGGAACAAAATAGTTCCAGACATCAGGGTTCGGCGTAGTGAGGTCTATGTGGCAGCGCCATACCCAGGGACATTTCTTCCGGTAATGGGTGATCAGGGGGAGCGGTTGCGGATCGTGGACGAAGATCATATCATGGTTGAGATGATTCCTGATGGCATTCTCGTGGACGACCTGCTCATAGATCGCCTTCTTTTGGTCGGTCATACTGATATCAGCCCCCTGGAGGGCGTTATGGAACCTCTTTGTCACGTTGAAGTAGTCGGGCGGGCCGTGGACAACCCGCCACCCGGTCCGTATACCCAGATTGTTCATGAGAAGTGTCAGGGATGCAAGGAGCTGGGAAACACCCCCGCCGTAGTACGTGGAGTTCACATGAAGGATATGCATATCCCGGAGCGGTCGCGCCTTTGCTTCGATGCGACGTATCGTCTCTTTCCCTACGTATCGCTCATATGCCCTTATGCCGTAATCTAGATTCATCATACCACCATGTTGTTGGCCGCCAGGCTCTGACGTGCTGGTGCATTGATCACGACCTCCTTATTATGGGTAGCGGCAGATCCCCACAACCTGAAACCTCATGCCCAACCCTGCACAAACCCATATATAGGGCCTGGGCACCTCTTCGCCGTAGGTGCGCCCAGGAGGCCCCCGGGCGATACCATGCGGAGGCGAAAGAGGATGGAAACATCGGCGTGCAACGACGATCTGCCAGGAGTGGCGGAGTCGTACTGGGTGGCTACTTCTCAAGAGACTGAATTTCCACCCCTTGCCGGGGATGGGCAGATTGATGTCACGGTGATCGGCGGCGGGATCGCAGGGATCACTACGGCGTTTCTGTTGAAACGAGCTGGGTTGAGCGTTGCCCTCCTCGATGCTAGCCGGATAGTCAACGGCGCGACCGGTTACACGACGGCGAAGATCACCTCACTCCACCGGCTCATCTACGCAGACCTCATCGACCGGTTCGGAAGCAGAAGGGCACAACAGTATGCCGATGCGAACCAGGCAGCGATCGAGATGATCGCATCACTCGTCCGGGAGTACAACATCCCGTGTGACTTTGAACGCAAATCCGCCTACACCTACGCGGAATCGGAAGAATCCCGCAGTCATGTTGCAGCCGAGGCGGATGCGGCCCGGAGCCTCGGTCTCCCGGTAGCGTTCACCGATGACATCCCCCTGCCGGGCAAAACCACCGGAGCGGTCGTTCTGGAAGGTCAGGCACAGTTTCACCCGCGAAACTACCTCCTCCTGCTTGCGGCACATCTCCCCGGAGAAGGGAGTTACCTCTTCGAGATGACCCGCGCGGAGGCCATCGAGGAGCAGGGTGACAGGGTGCTGGTCAGGACCGACCGTGGTTCACTCGCTTCCGACCACGTGGTTCTTGCCACGCACTACCCCATCTACGATCGTCCGGGATCCTATTTTGCGCGGATGCAGGCATCACGCTCCTATGCCCTCGGGCTCAGGATCGATGATCCCTTCCCGGACGGAGTCTTCATCAACGCCGATGGAGATGTCCATTCCTGGCGGTCACAACCAACGAACGACGGCGAGCTGGTCATCGTCACCGGGGAGGATCATGACACCGGGAGGGTGACCGATACGCAGGCACGCTATCGCCGGCTCGAAGGGTATGCACAGTCGGTCTACCCGGAGCTGATCGTCGACTACCACTGGTCGGCACAGGATTACATCACGCCTGACCGCGTCCCCTACATCGGGCCGCTCGCCCGGGGACATGACCGCGTCTTCGTCGCAACAGGCTTCGGAAAATGGGGGATGACGGCTGGAACCGTGGCAGGGATGATCCTTGCGGATCAGATCCAGGGCCGGCAAAACCCCTGGGCAGAGGTTTTTGATCCTGCGCGCTTTGAAGATGAACCCAAGTACCCGGATCGGGTGCAGGAAGCCCTCAAGGCGGCCGGGGGGACGATCGAGGTCGATGCCGCCTGGTTTGAACGAGAGGTTGCGGCGATACCGCTCCGGGAGGGAAAGATCATCGGGACTGGCGGGCAGAGGGTGGCGGTTTATCGCGATGGGCATGGCGCTCTCCATACGCTGGACCCGACCTGCATGCATATGGCCTGCACAGTCGTCTGGAACAATGCAGAAAAATCCTGGGATTGCCCCTGCCACGGTTCCCGTTACGACGCTTATGGGCGGGTGATCGAGAGCCCGACGGTGAGGGATCTTAAGAAGAAGAAGGTCATGCGAAAGTGAGGGAGAACAACCGCACATGGATCTTTCTCTGGACGCTACACCCACACGCAGAATGGGCGGCCCGGCAAGGTCCAATCGGGGCGGCGGGAACCATCGCGATGTAGCGCTGATCTCCGGCATCAGCCTCACCGTACCCGGTTCCAGGCAAACCCGGCGGGATACAGGAAAGATACCTATATATTCAGCCGGCCGCACATTCCCATAGATGTACCTTGTCATCCGCTGTCCGGGCTGCAAGACCTTCATCTATGTGGACCGCTACCAGCGCTGGAGGCTCTGCCCGACCTGCGGAGAGGCGATCAATGTCGCGAAGGCACCTATCTACCTGGACACAGATGACTTCCTGGACGCAGAATGTGTCGTGAAGCAGCTAGAGTCCTACCTGCATCGCACCGGGAAGGATGACCTGACGGAGAGCGACATCCAGAAGTTGCGGGCCCAGTACGTCCGGTGGGTGAAAAATCGGGTCTGATCACCAGAGGCGCCCACAACCGGGGCAGAGGATACTCACCCTTCTTCCACAGTGCGGACAGTAAAGGCCCGTACGTTCGTTGCTTGATAGCGGTCTCCCGCACCTCTTACAGTGAATCGGGGCCTCAAACCCACACTCGTGCCTGACCATCAATCCAGATATCTGTAGTCCTTCACAAAAAGATTTCCTTTTCCACGGTTCGCAATATCACCGATAAAGTGGATGAGCATCCGTCCCTCGTGTCGGACCGTCCCGATCTTCTTAAACGTAGGGATCAGTGCATGCGCGGTCCCGAAGACGTAACAGGAGCCCCCTTTCATATTCGCCACAGGCCGACTACAATCCCCGTGGACGATGAGTGTTCCGTCGCGCATCTCCGCCCCGGCCATATCCCCGGCATCACCGTGCACGATCACCGTGCCGCCTGCAACGTTCTCTGCCAGGAAGGCACCGGCGCGGCCGAAGATCTCTACGGTCCCACCGGTCATGCCCTTCCTCCCGCCGCGATACCCCGACGCACAGTAGTTGGCAGCATCACCCCGACAGAGGATCGTCCCCCCCGCCATCTCCCGGCCAAGCCAGCCATCGGCGTTGCCCTGGATCTCGATGGTCCCGCCGCTCATAAAATTGCCGCAATGCATCCCGATATCACCGAGGACGGTGATTTTGCCGCCGTCCATGTACTCGCCCACCCTTTTGAGCCGGAACGTCTCGTCGCCTGCGATGATGACCTCGACGTCCTCCGGTCGGTCGGCTTTCCCCTCCACAGAGATCGAGAAGACCTCACTGAGCCCGAGTTCCCGGTTCCCCCGCCAGACAGAGATGTCGTCGGTTCCGGAGAGGAAACTCTTCGGGATGATCGACTCGGCCTCAATCGGTATGAACGATCCTCCGGCAGGTTTCATCGTGAGTGTGACCTTCATATCCCCGCCTCCGTCTCTATGCACCGGTCCCGGTTCAGGTACTCCTCCTGCACCGGGTAGTTCCTCATCCTGACGGTGTAGTAGCGGTCGAACTTCTCGATGAAGTCAGGGTCTCTTCCCATATCATAGTCATCAGAGACGTTTGGCCTGACCCAGAGCGTGGCATTGCTTCCGTCGACCAGACACTCACCCCTCCGTGAGACGACCCTCCCGCGCTTGATCGTGTACTCGGTCTGACTGAACGCCTCGATCACCTTCTGATAGTCGACCGCAGGGTCAACCTCATCGATCCTGATCGGATAGATGGCGACGTCAGCCTCTGCCCCCGGTCCCAGGTAGCCTTTTCCGAGGTCCTGGATCCCGAGTGCCCTCGCCTGCCCGGCCCGGGTCATCACCGCGATCTCGTACCAGTCCAGTTCCCGCTCGATCGCCGGGAGGGGCACCCGGGATCCGGTATCAGGGTGGATGGTGGCGAACTCGGCGTCACGGTACCTCTTGCTCATCAGGAGGGCGATGATCTCAGGGTACCGGACGAACGGTGCTCCATTGGGATTATCCGTCGTGAGCATGCACTGCCAGGGACTCTCCATCAGCAGCGCAAGTTCCAGACCGATCGCCCACATGACCGAGTTGACCAGATTCTTACGCCGGTAGACGACCGGTATGATCCCTGAACCGGTCTCGAGCTCAACGTCGTGGTTGCTCCACTTCTCGTGGTGGAGACGATAGAGATTGAACTCCATCGGACCATCGGCGGTCATCGTGGTCGTCCGCCCAAACATCACCTGCCCCATGTCGATGACGATCTGCGGACGCATATTGACGAACCGTACGATCGGTTCACTCTTCGAGCAGAAATCCTTCCAATCCGATCCGCCGTAGGCGTGGAACTGGACGTGGGTAGCATACAGGGTCTGCCGCTTCGGGTTCAGGTCGGGGATGAGGCCGAGGGATCCGAGCGTGCAGGTGTAGTTCCCCGGCATCCCGAGGTTGTTGCAGTGGAGGTGGACCGAGTGCGGGAGACCGAGGAGTTCGTTTGCCTCGACGATCGACCTGATGATCTCTGCCGGCGTCACCTCAAAGTAGGGCACCGGATCTCGGATGCATGAGACGTTCTTGCCCCACTGCCAGGCCTCGGTACCTCCCGGGTTCGTGAGCTTGACGCCAAACCCCTTCACCGCCTGAAGCGTCCAGGCGATGATGGCTGCGACCCTCTTTGTGTCGCCGTCCCGGATAGCCTCCATGATCGCCCAGTTCCCGTCGAAGAGGGTGTTTGCCATCGTGTCCTGGAGCGGAGTGTAGAGAAATTCTTCGTGGGTATGTCGGGCCTCAAGCGGCGCCATCGCACCCTCAAGCAGTGTGGTGTAGCCCATCGCGCTGTAGCGGTAGCTGTTACCATAGGTGGTCGGGACGCTGTAGCCCGATGTAGAGTGCATGTGTCCGCGCCGGGGCGTCCTGCCGGCCCGCATATCCTCAGGGCTCATGTACCTCCCGAAGTTCACCTTCGTCCCACAGATATGGGTGTGCGAGTCGATCCCGCCCGGGAGGGTGAGCGCACCATGTGCGTCGATCACCTCGGCCGAGCCACCCACATTCTCAACGATCACCCCATCACGGATGGCGATATCCATCACCTCAGCGTTGATGCCCCGGAGGGGATCGATGACGCAGGCGTTCCTGATCAGAAGTTCACTCATCCCTTTCACCCATCCTCCTGCATCAGCGCATACATCCGGGAGAGGACTTCCTCGTCAGAGGGATACTCGGTGGAGAAGATCTTTCTGGTCCTGATGGGCACTCCGTCCATCCGGTAGGCCGTCCCTTCCGCATCGATCCCGGTCACCGCCACCGGTATCTGGACGTTACAGAACGCGGTGGTTGCGTTCGGGTAGGGGTCGAGCTGGACCACCGGGATGTCGGCGAGATGCTCGAGGCACCGGCGCGGGAAGTGGGCGGCCGGATCGCTCCCGACGATCAGTGCCGCATCGCACTCCTTCCGTGCCAGGATATCCACCGCTGTGGTCTCCCCGGGGTTGTAGAAGGCGATCCCCCGGGAGAAGTCGATCCCGAAGGGGTAGCCGGTCATCCAGGTATTGACCTCATTGGATCCGTAGACATTGTAGTGACCCCGCATCGCCGATATGGTGAACTTCGTGTGCCGGTTCAGCTCGGTGACGAGTTCGATGGCGTTGCGTATATTTTTGTACTTCCCCTGGGTCATCGTGAGCCCGAGCCCGAAGTAGACCGCACCAAACTTCGCCTCCTTGCAGAGGTTGGCCACCCGGATGAGCTGTTCCCGGGTAACGCCTGCGACCGTCTGAGGGATCGACTCTGCCCTCCCTCGGACGATGGCCCGCAGTGCCGAGAGGACCGCGTAGTCTCCGCCGGGCTGGATCTGCATAAACTCGTCAGCGACGTTCGCAGTCTCGGTCTTTCTGATATCCACGACGATCACCTTCCGATCGCGGAAGGCGTTCTCAAGGAAGAACCCATCAGCGTAGTAGGTGTACCGGGAGAGGTGGCGGGGATGGGCATCGATCGGGTTTGATCCCCAGTAGATCACGAGGTCGGCCCGATTCTTCACGACACCGAGCGTGCACCCCGGGTGCCCGACCTCCTGAATCGCGAGGATCGAGGGGCCGTGGCAGACCGAAGAGGTGTTGTCGATGACACCGCGCACAAGCTCGGCCATATGCACCCCAACACATTGGGCCTCTCCGTGGGTGCCGCTCCACCCGTAGAGGAGCGGGCGTTCAGCCGAAAGAAGCATATCGGAAGCATATCGTATCGCCTCGTCGTAGGAGATATCCTTCCACGCATCTCCGTCGCGCAGGATCGGGTTCTTCATCCTCCTCTCGCCGGTAAGCTTCGTTGCGCCGAGCTCGCAGGCGTTGGCGACAGCGACCACCCTGTTCCCCTCTACCTCCACCTCGATATCATCACAGAGGCAGCCACAGAAGGGACAGACCACATCCTTAACGATCATACGCAAGCCCTCCCAGGTCTTCCATCAGTTTATGAACCATCTTTGGTTCTTCATCCGTCGGTTCAATCTCTACCGCGTGAGACTTGAAGTCTGGCATCCCGGTAGAGTGGGTATCGGCGTCGATGATGTGGTTCGCATACGGTCCGTAGGGGACAAAGACTGTGCCAAGCTCCACCTCACTCGACGCAGATACCCGCATGACGACCGTTCCACAGGGACCGGTGACCAGAACGGTATCTCCCTCGTCAAGTCCGAGATCCAGCATGTCAAACCCGTGCATGAAGCAGGTTGAGGTCTCCTCCGCGTAATCGACCGAGGTCTTGTTCTCGACGGTCACTCCCTGGTTCACCGTCCGCCCGGTGATCATCAGAAACCTCATGCCTCCACCTCCTCATGCGCCCCTTCCACCATACGGGCGACCCGTATTGCACCGTTTGGACAGTGCGTCTCACAGGTCTTGCACCCGGTGCACTTCTCCTCGTGGAGTATCCGAACCCGGCCCCCCTCGATCCGCATGATGACCTCATCGCTCGACGATGTCCCGGTCGACCCGAGCTGGGGGTCTTCCTGCTTGTTGATGGGGCAGGAGACACAGCAGTTCCCGCACCGCATGCAGAGGGCGTCATCGACCTCGAGATGGTACCACGACCGAAGCGCCGTTCCATCGCGTCGGGTGACGTCGAGGATCCGCCCGCTTGTGAGGACGCCCTCGGTGCATGCCTCGACACAGAGACCGCACCTGATGCAGTGACCAGGATAGATCTCCGGGACCCACTGATCCTTTCGGCGGAGGACCTCGATGCCCCCGGGCGCCGGGCAGATCATCATGCAGGAGAAACACCCCGTACATTCCTTGTCGGTCAGGGTCGGGTAGTCCTTGAAGTACGAGGGAGTGACCAGGGGTGCGGTCTTTGCGAAGAAGAACTTCTTCAACCACTCCGGCCGGAGAAACTCTCGTATGTAGTAGACGATCGATCGCATAACCTCTGCCTTACCTCTCGTTGCACGCGACGCAGGGATCGCTGCTGATGAATGTCGCCGTCACATCGGCGATCGTTGTGGCATTCTTGATCATCGAATGAGCACATGCCTCGATGTTCATGATCGAGGGTGTCCTGATCGCTATATCGACCACCCTCCCATACTCGTCGGTCTTGATGTAGTAGGTCAGCTCGCCCCGAGGGGCTTCGCCGCTGTATGCGGCCTCACCCGCCTTGCAGAAACCTCCGCCCCGGATAGGTCCCTCAGGGAGGGTGTCTATGCATTTCCGGACGAGATCGATGCTCTGGAAGATCTCCTGGAATCTGACCATGACCCGGGCGAAGTTGTCGCCCTCGGTCCTGGTCACCTGCTCGAAGCCCAGAGCCTGGTAGGTCGGATGGCGGAGGCGCAGGTCGCTGTCGAGGACGCCGCTCGCCCGGGCCGTGGGGCCGACGGTGTGCGAGCGGATCGCTTCCTCTCGATCCATAAACCCGATCCCCCGGCTCCGCAGTGCAATCAGTGGACCGGTCTCGAAGATCCGGACGACTCGTCTCACCTCATCCTCCACCTTCGCAAGGTCGGCGAGCATCACCGCGCCGTCCTCGGGCAGGAGGTCGAACCGAACCCCACCCGGGATCATGTAGGCGGTGTTGATCCTGGACCCGGTGAGCCGTTCGAGGTTGTCGAGCACCGTCTCTCTGGTGTTGAGGAGGTACATGGCAAGCGTCTCATGCTCGATCGTGTAGCAGTAGGAGAAGTTCGCGATGAGGTGGCTTGCTATCCGATCGACCTCGTTTGCGATCACCCGGAGGTAGGCGGCCCGTGGCGGGACCTCGATATCGCTGATCTTCTCCATCGTCTCGATGAAGACCATGTTGTGGACGACCGAGCAGATACCGCAGACGCGCTCCGCAAGAAACATCACTTCCTGCCAGGGGCGACCCCGCATGATCCGCTCGATCCCTTTCTTCATGTAACCAAGCTCGAGCTCGGTCCTGAGCACCCGCTCGCCTGCCGTCTCGCACTTGAGGCGGACAGGCTCCTTCCAGCAGGGGTGCACCGGACCGAGCGGTATGGATACATCGACGGTCTTTTTCATGATTTACTCTCCTCGTAATCCTTGAATATCAGCGGCGCGACGGAGAGTATGGCGGAGAGGATCTCCGTCGGGCGAGGTGGACAGCCGGGAACCTGCGCGGCGATGGGTATGTACTTCGATACCGGCGGGTTGATCAGGGAGCCTCGCCTGTTATAGACGCATCCTGATATCGGGCAGTTCCCGATGGCAACCGCCACCTTCGGCTCGGGAATCTTATCCCAGATGTTGCGGAGTTTATCCACCCACTGGGGGGTGACGGAGCCGATGACCAGGAGGACGTCGGCTTCCCGGGGGTTGTTGTGGACGTAGATGCCGTACTGTTCAATATCGTAACGCGGCGCGAGGCAGGCGAGCACTTCGATGTCGCAGCCGTTGCACGACCCGACATCCACATACGAGACGTGGATCGACCTCGACCGGACGGCGTTTTTTATGTCCTGGAGGATGCTCATCGGAGGACCTCCTCCCGTATCCTCGCTCTCCCCCATTCGATCGCATCGTCGGCGGATGAACCGCTCTCTATCATCGTTTTCGTATCGCTGTGTATCGATTGCATCGTCTCTGTATCCACGAGGGGTATGAACCTTGTGAAGAGTTCGCACCCGAGTTCTTCTGCTACCCGGTCACTGCTATCTGCATGTTCCTGCCCCATCTCCCACCGGGATCCAAGGTTCTCAAGCAGCGACATATCGAGGCGCCGGATCAGCACCATACGGAGCTTCGCGTCGGTCACGCCGAGTTGCCGGGCGATCGCCCGGGTTGCCTCATCGTGTCTCGCGCTCGTGAGGATGGTATACTTCATCGGCCGGAGATCTTTTTCGTAGAGGTACTTCACGCCACCACCCCAAAGAGGTGCGCTACTGCGTACACGAGGAATCCTAACACCATCACCCAGAGCAGCCCCATCTCATAGCGTTTCAGGGCAAGCTCATCGCGCATCCAGGTGAGGGCCACAACAGCGCCGAGCAGGATGATGCCTGCCAGAGCCTGATTGGTTACACTCGCGTTCTGAGCGATCTGAACAAGGAGTATTCCTACGTAGAGGGCTGATCCTGCCGTAATCAGAAGGCGTATAGTGTTCATCCCATGATCACCCCGAGGATGATGATGTAGATGACGAGTGCGCCGGTCACCAGACTCTGCACCGTCACGGTATCGTAGGGCGAGAGCATGGGGGTGACTGCGCAGACGAACGAGAGCGATATGAGTATCAAGAGCATCACAAGCAGCATCAGGACAAACGGCAGCTGGCCTATGAAGAGGAGGACGAACGCGTAGAGGAGCACGTAGGTCTTGAGGGCGAATCCCACCTGGAGTCCGGCACGCCAAACCCCGAAGTGTTCGGTCATGTTCCCGCTCACGATCTCCTTCGCCTCGATGATCGAGAACGGACCGTAGTGCATCTTGGAGAGTATGACGAGGTACATCGCCACGGCTGCCGGGAACGCTACGATGAGGAGGGGGCCATGCACCTCCTGGTAGGCCACGATATCCGCGATCGAGAGCGAATGGGTGAAGAAGTAGACCGCAACGATGGTGACGAGGAGCGGCAGCTCCGATGCCGCCGATATGACCGATCGGATGGCACCGAACTTCCCGTACGGGGAGCCTGACGAAAGCCCCATCCCATGCTCCACAATCTTGTGGAGAAGGTAGATCCCGAAGAGGAGGAGGAGGCTTCCCCCGGAGAGGAGAACATAGAGGGCTGCGCTCCAGATGCCGATCGCCACAAAGACGACCGCAATGAAGAGTGACTGGCTGGCAGTCTTCGGTATCCAGGTCTCCTTGAAGGAGAACTTCAGTGTGTGGAGGATCTCCTGCCAGATCGGCGGTCCAGGCCGGCCCTGGACTCTAGCGATGGCTTTCCTGTGGATGCCATGGTAGAGCAGACCGATGAAGGTTGCAAAGAGCAGGTACAGTATCATATCAGTATCCTATGAACGGGATATCCTCATCTCCAGATTTCGCGCTCCACCATAGTGCGACGAATATGACAAAGGCAGGAAACGCAACGATTGTAAGGAGTTCAGCGGTCCAGTGCGGAATGTAGCCGCCCGTTGCAAGAGCCCAGGCGGCAACGGAGATGCCGCCCGCCGCGACCCCGGTGATCAGTGCTGTCTGTTTCTTCATACTCCATCACATCGATATGACTATCTCTATCACACGCAGGAAGAGGAGGAGCGAGCTGACGTGAACCATCAGGATGAAGGGCGCTCCCTGGGCTCTCGTGATCTCAGCTTTCGCCACGTAGAACGGTGCCATGCCCTCACCCATGACACCGAGGACCAGGAACGCCTTCGCGATGATCGGGACCGCAACCCCGTCAGCGAAGAGCTCCCACATGCTCAGCGTGCCGGTGCTGGCAAGGATGATCGCCGCCCCCCCGAAGAGCGGGACGGTGGCTAGCATAGCGACGATGCCATACTGGAACGCGGCGTTCAGGACGTGCCGGTTCCGGTATGCCGCAACGATGCCGATGTTCGTGATCCCCACGAGCGACGCGAAGAGCGTGAAGTTGAAGACGTCTCCGCTCACCATCGCTCCAAGCGTGGCAAGCCCGCAGGCGATCGCCATGAAGCGCTGGAATCGCATCAGATCTATGCTGACTTCCTTTGCGCCGTAGGCATCGCCACCGAACGCTATATCCACCTGCCGCTCGGGTCGGCTCACGATGGCAAGAACCGTGAAGATGAGGGCGAAGACGAAGAGCGCCGCTGTGTATGGACTGAAGTAGTTGACGATGTCACCGAACTCCAGTACAAAGAGTTCCTGCCCGCCGATATTTCCCGTGGGGAGATTAAACATTGGAACCACCTCGCATCGTCCCGACGAGAGACATCTTTGCCATCACTTTGAGGAGGATGGCGCCTCCTGCCATCATCACTGCAAAGAGCCAGTACTGCGGCAGGAACATGAAGATGAAGAATGCTGCTATCCAGATCACCCATGCATAGCCACTCACGGTCTCGATCAGCTCAAACTGCTCGGCGTGGTCCCGGCACATGAAGTAGAAGACCGCACCGACCGCAGCGACCGCACCTCCGGTGAATCCGGAGAGGACAATCCCGTAGGCGACAAGGATCAGGGCGAGGATGCCGGGCGCACTGTCCATCACCTCGATGTGGAATGCTGGCTCAATGTGAGGTTTCTGGAGCCCTTCTTTTGCGATATAGACCTCAGAGACTGCCATCAACTCTGATATGCCGACAACGAGGCCGGGAAGGATGAGTGCCTCGGCGAGATCGGTGGCGACAAGCGCGATCAGGACGAGAGCGAGGACCTCAGCAAGGTCGGTGAGGAGGATCCGATGAAGGTCATCGCGCTCCCGGACGATGGCCATGAACCCGATGATGAGCCCGGCCACGGCGACCAGAAGGCCGACGGTGTATGCCGTGGACATCAGTTATCCCTCCGGAAGAGGTAGCTTGCGATTGCAAACGCTACAAAGAGAATGCTCGTCTCGACGACGGTATCAAGGCCCCGTGTGTTGTAGAGAATTTCGTCGATGATGCCGCCCGGGTGCGCGACGATCGTCGTCCCGATGTGGAGGGTGTGGTCCGCGAGCCAATGGCTGAGTGGTGTCAGGTAGGTTGTGACGTAGCCGACGTAGGGTGAGTTCTCAGGGTACTGTGCCTTCACCGGAGTGGTCCCGAACGGAACGCCGCCCCGGTCGTAGGGGTTCAGCGAGCTGTTGGGATCGATGGTCTTCGGGTAGAGCTGGTCATCATGGTAGGTGATGAACGGTAGGGTGACAAGGCCCAGCACCGCGATGACCACGAAGAAGAAGGCGTAGAGCGTGGTGAGGTTCTCGAGCCGGGAGATCGTCTCCGATATCCGGGTGATGACCGACCGGTTCGGTTTCATTCTAACCCCCTCCGTTCGACGACCCGTACAAGGACGAAGGTTGAGATCGCCGTAACGCCGATGAACGTCACCAGGGCGAGCATCTCATCGTAGGCGAGCATGATGAGCAGGAGTCCAAGTCCCGGGATCTCGAGGCATATCAGCCGGGAGAGGTAGGTCCTCGGGCGCGGAAATCCGGCGGCTATCACACCGATGATGAGGATGACGCAACCGAGGATGAACTCAGGCGTCACTGGCTTCCCTCCTCCTGCAGATCTGCAGGATGATGATCGTCGTGATGGGGATGATCAGGCTGACGAGGATGGCGATGTCCAGGTAGCCTCGGTCTACGATGAACGGTATGATGCCGCCGAATATGATCCCGATAGCGATCAGCTTGTTGAAACGGTCATGCTGCAGGTGAGCGCTCACCGCGCCGATGATCGCTATGGCCGCAAAGAGGAGGGCGAGTATGTCATCCACGCCGGACACCCCCCGCGTACGTGCTTGCGATCGCGTTTGCTTCAAGCGTGGAGCCGATGAAGTAGGCTGCCGCCGCCACAAGGGTGAGCGGGTGATCGAGTAGCAGGACAAGCGCGCCGGCGATGGCGAAGTTCATGACGTTTACGTAGGGGAGTTTCCGGCCAGTGTTTCTCTCAACAGTGGCCCTGATGACGGCAAAGACTGCGATCACGGCCACGAGGTAGAGTGCGATCACTGTCGGGCCCTCCAGAGGCGTGCAAGTAGCCTGCTTGCGTGGGTGTGCGACAGTCCCTGTATGGTCAGTATGGCGATCACCATGCCCGCGATGAAGTCGGTGGCGGAGAAGCCGATCAGGGTGAAGCCATAGATGACGAACGTGGCAAGGACCGCTCCTGTGGTCCCTGCGTAGCCAGGGTCGTGACAGATCCGGTTGCCGATGAAGACCATCAGGGCTGCAACGAGGCCGCCGGGAATGCCGGCTACATAGACGCCGCACGCAGCAAGGAGCGTTCCGGCTGAGGCGTCAGGGGAACAGACGATATTTCCCATCATATTGCCGCCAGTAAGGGCACCTCCGCCGGCCTCAATATCTCGCGCGATAGCCGACGCTCCACTGACACCTCCCGCTTCCGGCAACTTAAAGAAGATGTCGACGGTTATGAAGAGTATCCAGGCGATGACTGCCGCTGCCAGGATATGTAGAATTTCACCCAGCATTCTCTTTCATCTATTGAAAATTACGGTTGATCAATTCAATAAAGGTTGTGTTGTTGACATTTCGGACTTCTTTCGACCAGAGAAGTCCTCCAGGCGCGCAAGATGCGGCGATCGGGATGATTTCACGTACTTTGGCAACCGATTTTGGGCGTATTAGATTTTTCTATCGTCTCTTGAGTGCCAGAAGCTCTGCACCCCGCATCGTCGTCTTATGAGCCTTTGTGGCACTGCGGGGGACCAGATGCCGGCCCCGAAACCCTGGCTTCACGTGGAAGTTCGTGGAGGCTCATGGGGATCTCTCTCTGTTCTCCTTCTCTGCGGGGAGGATCAATGCATCGATCTCAAGCGCCCAGTGCACGAGCAGTGAGTGCTGAGTCTGGCTCTCGCACGATCAAACCCACTCCCTCCTCCCTTCCATGCTTCACGCCTCTTTCCATAGGGTGATAGGGCCTACCAGGGGCGAGCACACGCCCTGTGTTTCCTTGCGGGGATCGAGACCAATCTCAGGGAGAGATGTCCCCTACCACGGACCTGTCAGGTCTCATGACCCATGGAGGGGTTGGTGCACTCCATATCCTGACTGCGCGCCACCATCTTCTCTAATCCTGAGGTTCGTGGCTGTAGGGGTACTGACGGTGATCGATCCTGAACACCGTAGTCGGTGTATCCCCTCACGCATGCTGTTCTGTGGGGGGATCTGCGGCGCGGGAGGCCACCTCGGGGCGCGCCGTGGTTCCCGGGGTGCCCAAGAGCTCTAGGGCCGACCTCACCAGGGACCAAGCATCAATCTACTCCGCGCTCATCGGTGCAGGGCTTCCTACGAGCGTCCCGGAGCGTTTGGGAAACTCCGGATCGGTTCGTGTAGACCAACCGCCAGCAAACTGCCCATAGCCCATCCATTCGGCACTTTGTGACGGGGGCCTCACCGTGATGATGACCACAAGCAAGCCCTCATCGCGTATCCATTCAATCGATCTTTCTTACGCTCTTGCCTGCAAGGGCGACCCTGGAAGCGAAAGATCCAGCGAACTGTATGGTTATCTTTCGGGGCTCTCGGGGGCGTAGCGGGAAGACCCCGGTCGCGAGATCGGGGACGGGCGCTCCGCCGCCCTTCGTCATATTCCCAGGGGGTTATCAGAAAGAATATATCGTTATAAGGACAAGTAATACCTGTATGCTTCAAGCCTACAAGTATCGGATGTATCCCAGTCAGGAGCA
>JAAZOW010000332.1 GCA_012797575.1 Methanomicrobiales archaeon
CTCGGTATTCCTCATATCGTGGGTGAGAATATCGAGGTAGAGGTTTGCCTCCCGGTTCGCGGCCTCGAGGTCGCGCTGAAGCCGGATGAGGTCTTCGGCGTGGCGAGCGAGGACTTCCTCGGCTTGTTTGCGCTCGGTGATATCGATACCCGCCTCGAGGATCAGGGATGAACCGTCGATATCGGTAAACGGGAAGTCGTAGACATCAAGTATCATGTCGCCACCCGGAGACCTGAACTCCCGGCGATTGGGCCGGCCGGTCCTCAGGGGTAAGAGGGATTCGCAGGACGAGCAGGATTCAGTCAAATCGCAACAATACTCGTAGCAGCGCCGCCCATCCAGTTCCCCGAACCTCTCCCGGAACGCGTGGTTCGCAAAGGCGATCTGCCGATCCGGGGTCAACAGGCAGACTATTATGGGCAGAGAATCCACCATGGCAAGAAACCGTTGCCGTTCAGATGCGATGATCTCCTCGACGTGCTTACGCTCGGTGATATCGCTTGCCGCCCCGAACCATTCGACGATCTCGCCGTCTGCATCCAGCATCGGGACCGCCCGCGAATGCACCCAGCCCGGGGTGCCGTCCACGCGCATGACGCGATGCTCCAGCTCAAACGTGCTCCTGGTCCGGATGGCCTCGTTGATGGCCGCCTGCACGTGCGGTTGGTCACTCGGATAGATGTATACGTCGGGCCAGGCACTATCTGGGGCATCGGTGTCGGGGATGAACTCTTTCCCTTCAAGATAGTGCATCTCACGCCAATCCGGGCTCATACGGTAGATTACCTCCGAACTGGCGGTCACGAAGCCACGGAAGCGCTCCTCACTCAACCGCAGGGCCTCTTCGGCCCGCTTACGGTGGGTGATATCGGTGAAGAGAATGGCTACCCGGTTACTGCCTGGCCCGCCGATCGGGAAGGCATATACATCGTACCAGCCTCCCATCAGCGGTCTAGCCGCCTGGGTGAAGCGCCGGGGCTCACCGGTCTCTGCAATGGCCCCATAGATCTCAAACCAGTGTTCTTCATGGTCCGGCACGAGCTCCCGCATCCTCTTCCCTAGTGCGTTGTGCATACCGGTCTGCTTCGCGAACGCCCGATTCGTCTCTAAAAACCGGTAGTCGACCGGTTCACCCCCGGCATCGAAGATCACCTCGATGATGCAGAATCCTTCGTCGATAGAATCGAGCAGGGCCCGGTACATCGCCTCCCCCATTTGGGCCTCGAACGTACCTAACATCCCCTTTGCCCGCAAAAGCTCAGCATTCTCCCGCCGGAGCGCCTCGTTCTCGCTCTGGATCTCCCGTGTCCGCTCGCGGACAAGCCGCTCGACCTCGGCTACCTCGATCTGTCCGGCGGGAGCGGATAGCTCTTTGGTTTCCTGCGACACTCGTACCTGGATTGGGGACTCCATGAAAGTAATACTTTCGTGATGACTCAGGGTATCTGGTGAGTCGCCGTCGGTACGAATGGTGCTTCTCCTCAGCTTCCAGTAACTCCAGGCGGCCATGCCTTTTGGTGGTCGACATGACCCCTCCGCACTCCAGATCCCTGGATCGCAGGAGATCCTCCACCAATCCAGATACCCCCGATACCCCTGTACCGGAGAGAAAAAGAAATCCGTATATACAGATACGCACAAGAACACCCCGAAGTACCATGGAGTTGATCTATCCTACCCGCAGAATATCCCTGGAGGTGGCCTGATGGACGTCGGCGTCATCGGCGCCGGGACGGTCGGCAGGAACCACGCACGCATATACTCAGGTCTCAAGGGAGTCGGAACGACCTACGTCTACGATATCGACGATGAAGTCGCGGCCGCCACCGGGGCCGTGGTCTGCCGCTCGAGAGAGGATCTCCTCAAATGCGTCGACTGCGTCTCGATAGCGGTGCCCACACCCCACCGCGCCGAGATTGCCCGGGAGGCGATCGCCGCCGGGGTGCACACCCTCATAGAAAAACCCCCCTGCCTCTCATCCATCGAGTGCGAACGCCTCGCAAAGCTCATCCCCGACGACCTCGTCGTCGGTATCGACCTCGTCGAGCGGTTCAACCCGGTCATCACCGAGATCAGAGACCTCATAGATGACCCCCACTACGTCGCCTTCCACCGCCACAATCCGGCATCGCCCCGGGTGACGGGGAACTCGGTCGTCACGGATCTGATGATGCACGACATCGATATCGTCTCACACGTCCTCTTCCCCGGGGAGACCTGCACGATCCATGCGAGCGGCACAGGAGATGTCGCCGCGGCACTCGCAACCTTCGGGAGGACCCCGGTCTACCTCTCAGCCTCCCGGAGGGCCGCAAAGAAGGTCAGGCTCATCTACGTCGAGGTGGAGGACAGGACCATCATAGGCGATCTCATGACCCAGGAGGTAACCATCTACCATCGACCCGAGACCTACGGCCAGAGCGGCGGGCTCTACCACCAGGAGAACGTCATCGAAAACCTCCTCGTCAACAAAGTCGAGCCCCTGATGATCGAGCTCGAGACCTTCCTCCAGGCAGTCCGCGAGGGCACCCCCTTCCCCGTGACGATCGAGCAGGGGCTCGCGAACCTGAGGATCTGTGAGGCGATCTACCGCGATCTCTCAGCGTAGAGGAGTCATCTCCCCTGCAAGGCGGAAGAACTCTACTTCGAGCGCTAAAACCTCCTCCATCTCCGGCTCGGCGCGGGCGTAGGCGAGTCGGTCCGCATCCTCGAAGAACCCTGCGAGGGCCTCCTTCTGGCCGGGGTAGGCCGTCAGAGCGTCCGCAGTGGTGACGATGCGCACTCCAGTCCGCTCCCGGATCAGGGTGATCATCTGCCCGGAGAGGGCCCTGGCCGCCCCCCGGAGGTCCCCCTGCTCCAGGGCGGGCTTCCAGGGGTGCGGCTCAATGGTCTCCTCCTCCTCAGGGGGGGTGGGGCTCGCAATCACCAGCTCCTCCCTGGCCGGGGCAGAGCGCTCCCGGCGCAGGTACCCGACGCCGAAGACCGCGCCGCAGGCGAAGAGGCCAAGGATGAGGGCGTACGGGCCGGGCCCCCATCCGGAGACAGGCTCCTCAGCAGGCACCGGGATCTCTTCTATCGTCGGAGTCTCTCCAGGAGTCTCCACCGGGGCCGGAGTCTCCATCGGGGCCGGAGTCTCCATCGGGGCCGGAGTCTCCACCGGGGTCGGGGTCTCCATCGGGATGCCGATCACCTCGCGGAGGGAGGCCGCGATCCCCGCTGTGCCGTCAGCGGAGAGGGCGACGTGGTCCACCCAGCCATCGAGGTTGCAGGTCCCGATCAGGCCTCCTGTGCCGTCGAGGAGGTAGGCCTGCCTATCCATCGAGCCGGCGAGGACCCTTGAGCCATCGCCCGAGACGGCGACATCCCGGATCCAGCCGTCGGTCTCAAACACCCAGACCTCCTCTCCCTCGCGGTCAAAACACCTCACGGTATTGTCCTGCGAGCCGACGACGACGCGCGATCCATCCCCTGAGATCGCGAGCGCCGTGACAGGGCGGCGGAGTTTCTGCGACCAGACGAGGTTACCTTTGTTATCCAGGAACCTGATCCCGGCATCTGAGCCGGCGACGATATCCTTCCCGGGCCCGGAGACCGCGACGGCTGTGCCCCCATCCGTCATCTCATCGTGAGTCCAGACCTTCCGGCCGGCGTCTCTGTAGTAGAAGAGACCTCGGGTGGATATGACTGCGGTATACTCGCCGCAGCTCGATATGGCGCGGATATCGGACCTGATCGCGCCATCGTCCCCAGGGTCCCCACGGGTATCGGCTGTGGCGCGGAGGCTACCATCCGCATCATAGAAGTAGACCTTCCCGAAGCGATCAGCCACAACGATCCGCCCGGGGAAGGCAAGGCACACAGCCGGGGAGGGCATCTCCTCCCTCCAGATCGCGGTACCCTCCCGGGTGAGGAGGAAGAGGGATTGCCCATCCACGCAGGCGATCCGGCTCCCATCGGCAGAGCAGGCGACGAGCTCGGCGGTCCACTCCTGCCAGAGGGGGGTGCCGTCACCGGAGTAGAGGCAGACCCGCTCCCCGCCGGTCAGGATGTATGAGCCGTCCGCAGAGAGAGAAAGAGCGGTGATATCGGATGGGGCCGGGGATCTCCAGGAGGGGGCCAGAGCCAGGGCGCCGGCCGGGAAGCTGGCAAGGAGGAGGAAAACACAGAGGATGAGGACTGCACGCCGCATTCCACTGAAGGTTTCAGGAGGGACAGTATAAATGTTCCGATTCGTAAAGGAGGGCACGACGTCGAAGGCCACACAGAGACTCCTGCTGCATGAAGCCCAACCACCCCTCCTGTACAGCTACCGGAGGCAGTCCTGGGCACCCCTCCGATCGACCTCTCTCTCAGTATGCCATGGGGAAGGGTTCGGTATGGAATCGAGTCAATTCCCCGGGCTGTAGATGGATCCGGCATCACTCCGTCCTCCCAAACGCGTATATACCGATGGTGAACATCACAGCATCGAAGGCAAGCAGTATACCGATGCTGACGTACATCGGGAACAGGGGCGCCCATGCACCACCCATCATGACGGTCCTGAGCGCGTCGACGCCGTAGGTGAGCGGGTTGGCATAGCTGACCCATACCAGCCACTGCGGCACGTTCGAGAGAGGAAAGAGCGCCCCGCTCAGGAAGAACATCGGCAGGTTGATGAACGTCTGGACAAGACCAAACCCCTCAAAACTCTTCATCAGGCTGGCAAACACCAATCCGATGCAGGTCAGACCGACGGTGATCAGGAGCATGATCGGCAGGGCACGTAGAAAGACGAAGGGGCTTATGGATGCACCGATCAGGAGGGCAAACGGGAAGATGATGATGCCCTGCAACATAACATCGGTGCTGACACCGAGCATCTTCCCAAGAAAGATGGATGGGCGCGAGACAGGAGAGACGAGGATCTCTTTGAGGAAACCGAACTCTCTATCCCAGATCACGGATACGCCCAGGAACATGGCGGTAAAGAGCATTGCCTGGCAGACCAACCCCGGAAATATGAACTCCTGATAATTGTGCCCCGCAACATTTGCAGAAAAGCGCAGGCCGGTGCCGAAGATGAACAGCCACAGCAACGGCTGGCAGAATGCATTGAGAAGTCGCGGTTTCTCGCGCAGGAACTTCTTCACCTCCCTCAGCCAGAGGGTGTAGATACCTCGTATCTCGCTCATCGCGCCCTTCGCAACCTCATCATGGCCATCCGCCCAAACCGCTTCCTCCTCACCTCTTCCTGCCGCAGATCCTTTCCGGTATAGTGGATGAAGACATCATTCATATCAGGGTGACTCAGAGAGACATGCTCAATGCGGATCCCCGCACCTACCGCCGCCTCGATGATCCGGGGGAGGAGGACATTTGCGTCGCTGACAGTCACCCTGACCTCCCCATCCTGGACCGTAATGACGTCCGATACGCCGTTTTGAACCAGTAGGTCACGGAGCACCCTGCCGTCATCCGTGCCCAGAGTGATCGTATCCCCGCCAAGCCCCTTCTTCAGGTCTGACGGCCTGTCAAGAGCAACGATCCGGCCATGGTCGATGATGGCCACACGGTCACAGAGGCGATCCGCTTCCTCCATGTAGTGGGTGGTAAGGACAATCGTCATGCCCTCCCTCTCCCTGAGCTTCTGGATGTAGTCCCAGATATGTTCCCGGCTCTGGGGATCAAGGCCGATCGTGGGTTCGTCAAGGAAGAGGACCTTGGGATAGTGGAGAAGACCCCGGGCGATCTCAAGCCGTCTCCTCATCCCCCCGGAGTAGGTAGAGACAAACGTGTCTACCCTGTCCTCCAGCCGGACCAGCTCGATCACGGACTGGATCCGATCGTTCTGCTCGGATACCGGAACGCCGTACAGGTCAGCGTGCATCTGGAGGTTTTCCCGTGCTGTCATATCGGCATCGACGCTCGGATCCTGAAAGACGATGCCGATCGATCTCCGCACCATAGCATGCTGCCTGACGATGTCGTACCCATCCACCGATGCGGTGCCCGAGGTGGGTTTGAGGATGGTGCAGAGCATCGATAACATGGTAGTTTTACCTGCCCCGTTCGGCCCGAGCAGCCCGAAGACTTCACCCTCCCTGACGGCCAGGTTGATCGCGTCGACGGCAACGGTCGATCCGAACCGCCGTGTCAGGGCAAACGTCTCAATTATCGGGGACATCGAGGGATCTCCTGAACCAGTCCTCGATCGATCAACGCCGACGAACCGGTCATGGCAGAGAGAGACACCAGATCTCAACCACTCCCATACCCGGGCTTCGCGCACACCCTCACGCCGGGAAGAGGGACTCTACAGGCCACCATCACTCTCCCTCATATCCCAGACCATCATTCCCGTTGTGGCTACCGTCTTTGAGTGATACTTCCCGTCCTTTGCACGCGCACGGAAGTACTCCTCCATACGGCCCTTCATCGCCTCATCGATGTCCTTTGCTACACTGAAGAAGCCCGATACCATATCCACCATATCGCCGACGGACTCTTCGGCTCTCCACACTTCCTGAACGATCCTGATTGCCGGCCGGTACCCCTTCAGGTAGAGATCCAGAACGGGAAAGGGAAAACCATACGAGCGTCCCCTGAATTCATCGTCGAAGAGGAGACGGTGAAGTTCATAGTAGGCTGGATCCCATTCCCGATTCACCCAACCGCTGTAGTAACATACCCCTTTTGCTGCCTCAAGCATGAGGTTGAACGTGCCGGGACACCTGACTGCGGGCGTCATGGAGGCGATCACAAGATCAAACCGCTCCCGGAACCCCTCCGCATCGAGGTCGATCTCATCCCACGAGACAAGGAGGGTCCGGGCGAGGGAGACGCCCTCCCGGGCTGCACGATCCTCGAGTCTCTTCAGCATCTCTGCAGAGAAATCAATGGCCGTCACATTGGCTCCCCTCCGGGCGAGGGGGATGGAAAGGGAACCTGTTCCCGCACCGATATCGAGCACCTCAGCGCCCATGAAGTCGAGGCCGGTGGCCTCGATCAGGTCAAGAACCATCTTTTGTCGCCGCTCCGCCCGCTCGGCAGGGGTGTTCTCTTTATACCGGCCCGCCATCCTGTCCCAGAACACGGGCTGCATCGGACCCCTGTTCTTCCCTGAACACGTCGACTGCTCCCAGAACTCCGTCCAATACCTGCTGCTCTCATCCAATGTAGCATCGACCATTATTATCACATATTCTTGTGAATGTAATACGGAATAAACTTATTGAAACATAGTTTGTAACTAAGCCGGCCGAATGCTCAAATCACCTCTCGCGGCAGGAGGCCCCGGGCAGCATGCTTGCCTATGTGCAAGTGCCCCATGAACGATACATATTCGCCGCTATCGGGGCAGGATCGCGCCTGAAAA
>JAAZOW010000263.1 GCA_012797575.1 Methanomicrobiales archaeon
AGATCGAGATCTTTACCGAGGGTTTCTCCTGGTTCGCGAGAGGCGGCCGACGGGCCCTTGGCGGTGCGCTCCTGGCCACCGTACTTGAATGGACCCTCACCTTCTCCGTGGCATCAGCCCTTCTCGTCGCACTCGAGTTGCCGCCATCCATCCCGGAATCGTTCCTCTTTCAGGGGATCCTCCAGATGATCACAAACATCCCGCTCGTCCCGGGCGCGGCCGGGATATCGGAGATCGGCGCCGCCACACTCTATCGCCAGATCGTGCCCGCATACCTCCTCGGCCTCTTCGTCATCCTCTGGCGACTGATCCTCTACTACCTCAATATCCCCCTCGGCCTCATCGCGAGCGTCTTTGCAGTGCGGGGACGAACCGGGGAGATCGACGATGACGAATCAGGCACTCAACACACCGAAAATCTATAACTCTTGCAAAGCCCAAATTTATTCACCGGTAGGGGTATGGTTCAGGATATCCCGTTCCCAAAACAACCGGAGAATCTCTGGTTCTCCAGCGGAGGAGATGTATGACCAGCGATATGTATGCCCTCTCGATCATCACCGAGAACAGGACCGGCGTCCTGCGTGATGTGGCCACGGTGATGGCGGACTACCAGGCAAACATCCAGATGATCCAGCAGTCGATCCTCACCACCGGGCCGAACATCGGGAAGGCCTACCTCTACTTCGAGTTCAAGGAGTGCGGTGACCACGGAGATCTCATCGCAGACCTTGCACGGGTTCCATCCGTCGTCGCCGTCACAACCTACCCACCGTTCTCCCGGATATTCGGGTCGAGGGTGATCATCATCGGCGGCGGCGCTCAGGTGGCGCAGGTGGCGATGGGGGCCGTGAACGAGGCGGACCGCCATAACATCCGTGGCGAGCGGATATCGGTGGATACGATCCCCCTCGTCGGCGAGCAGAACCTTGCGCTCGCCGTGGATGCAGTGGCCCGCCTCCCCCGGGCATCCATTCTGGTGCTCGCCGGATCGCTGATGGGCGGCGAGATCTCGCGAGCCGCAGACCGGGTCCGGCAGGCGGGCATCCCGGTGATCGCCCTCAAGATGGCAGGCAGCGTCCCAAAACATGCTGATTTAGTCGTAACCGATCCCATCCAGGCCGGTGTTTTTGCCGTGATGCACGTGAGCGGCAAAGCAGTCTTTGATATCAATCGCGTGCGTGGTCGTGAATTCTGATGGATTCCATCGATATGGCAGTCCGGGTACTGCGGAGGGATGGGCTCGTCGTCTACCCCACCGAGACGGTCTATGGACTCGGGGCAGATGCCCTCTCTGAGAGCGCCGTGTTGAAGGTCTATGAGGCCAAAGGTCGCCCGCTCTCGATACCCATCTCTATCGCAGTCTCGGATATGGATATGCTCGATGCCGTCGCGGTTGTGGATGATGCCGCCCGCGCCTTCATCGAGCGGTTCTTACCCGGACCGGTGACGATCATCCTGCCGGCGAAGTCCTGCCTGCCGGAGATCCTCACTGGTGGCACCGGTCTGATCGGCATCAGGTGGCCTGATCATGAGGTTGCGCTTGCGATCATCGCGCGACTTGATTCACCGATCACCGCCACCAGTGCGAACGTGTCCAGCGAAAGTCCGCCGACCCGGCCCGAGGACGTCTATATCTACAACGATTATCTGGTCGATGGCGGGGAACTCCCCGGGACGCCGAGCACGGTGGTGGACCTGACCACCCGACACATCCTGCGGAGAGGTGCAGAGTGGGAGGCGGTGAAAGCATTCCTCAAATCCTTACTATGAAACCGGTGCGGCTCCGTGACTTCATCGAGGATCGGGAGGGTTGCATCTACGCGGTCTCGGACTATGATAACAGCGACCGGGTCGGGTGTATCCTCCGTTACGTCCCGGAACCGGATGGAGAACGGGTGAGCCCTTCCGGGCGACGGTATCGGAAATGCGAGTTTGCTGAATCTTTCATATGGATCCGGGAGCATAAGCCTCAATACCTGGATGTGGTCCATCGGGTGCCCTACAGCGATGTGGCCAGAATCTACAAACCTGAGGAGGAGATCGGGAGTGTGGCGGCAAGAAACGCCCGGGTACAGAGGCTCCTCTCCCACTTCACCCTCCCTGCAGGAACGTTTGGGTGCACGGGTTCGCTCCTCTGCGGCCTCGACAACACTGCTTCTGATATCGATATGGTGGTCTACGGCGATGCCTGGTTCTCGGCCCAGCGCCAGCTCCGGCGCCTGGTGGGAGCGAGAGTGATCCCCGCGATGAGTGAGGGGATGTGGCGGAAGGTCTACGAGAAGCGAGTGCCGGAGATATCGTTTGATGCGTTCATCCTGCACGAACAACGGAAATGGAATCGGGGGGAGTTTGAGGGGACCTACTTCGATCTCCTCTACACCCGGGCCTACGGGAACCTGGACGCGGTCCCCCCCGGCAGAGGGGAGGTGCTTGGTCGGACGGCGATCGAGGCGATGGTCACCGATGCCTCCCTCTCATTCGATAACCCTGCGGTCTACGCCGTGGACCATGACGAGATCGGTCGGGTGCTCTCCTTCACCCACACGTATTCCGGGCAGGCGCTCGCCGGGGAGGTCATCGAGGCCCGGGGCGTCGTGGAACAGCACGGCGATGAGCGGTGGCTGATCGTCGGGACGACCCGGGAGGCGAAGGGCGAGTATATCATCTCACGGACCTTGCTTGAGGGATCGGGGTAGGTCAGAAGAGGTCGGAGAGTCTTCTTGGTCCGGCGGTGCATCGTTCGAGGTGAGGGCAGCCTTCGCAGGGAGCCCGGAGGGGGCGCTTCGGGATCTCACCTGCGACGACCCTTCTGGCCGCCCGTATCGCCCTTATCATCGCCCGACGGTCCCGGGGCTGGGGTTCAACGAACCGGGAGATGCCGCTTGCAACGTACTCGACGTAGCCGCCGGTGACGGTTCCTCCGAGGGTCTCACGCAGACAGGCGACGTAACAGGCGATTCTGATTCGATCGGTACCGTAAACACCGGCTCTGGGGGCGGTGCTCGACCGGGTGATGGCGAATGTGTCGTCCTCGAAGATCTTATCGATCCGACCCCGTATGCCAAGGGTGTCCGACTCGACCGCAAGGTCGGACTGGACCGGTCTCTGCCAGGCGGCCTCGCGGCAGGCGCTCATGCACCCGTCGAAGAGTTCCCGGGCCTCAGGGGGAGCGTCGGGGAGGACGCAGAGGATCTCGTCCCATATCCGCTCCGGATCGAGCAACTCTCCAAGATGCGTTGAGACCTGTTTGCAGACGGTGTAGCGGGGCGACTCGGGGTGCTCGCTGGATCGCTCGAAGTAGTAGCGCCGAGGACAGATGTGGCAGGCGATGACGCCGGAGACCGGGATGTACTGCTCCATACGACCGACTCTGTTCAAGAAGGGTTACGCCCTCCCCCTATTAAGCAGGATATGCTCTGAAGTGGGAAGTCTTGACGATCCACACAGGCTTATTGCTCCTCACCTCCGGGGGGATTGCTCCCTTTCATGCCCAACTCAGGACTTGCTCTGGCAGAGGCAATTCAGTGCGCCCTGCCGCCATGATAGCCTGGGTTGGGGGAGAAGACCAACCATTATGCCGGAGCGGATCGAAGAGTGACTGTATGGCAAACCGAGAGATATCGGTCAACATCCCCGGAGACCTCGATCCGGTCTACTCGAACCGGATCCAGATCGCTTACAAGGAGGATGAGTTCACGTTCCTCTTCCTGCACGAGATCCCCGGCACGAACCAGGCGCGGGCGAAGGCGATCGTATCGATCAGTCCCCGGCACGCGAAGAACCTGGTCGAGGTGCTCACAAAGAGTGTGGCCGATTACGAACAGAAGTTCGGCCAGATCTCCGCCCCGGCGACCGCCCAACCCCAGGAGAGCAACGTCACCATCCGGGGGTACTCCTGAGGAGGCCGGGAAGGCCGGAAGATACCTTTTTAATTTCAGACGTGCAATGATGTAGGGCAACTTGCCGCTGTGGCCTAGTGGAAAGGCGGCTGATTCGTAATCAGCAGATCGAGGGTTCAATCCCCTCCAGCGGCTCTCTCCGATTGGTTCAAAGCCCTCGAATCCCGGCTAGATATCAGTCTCAGCACACCTTCAAAGTATAAAGGCCCATCCTGATATAGGCACCTTTTTTGATCCGGATACCTGGGCCAGCGTCCTCTGCACCGACTGCGATTCTCCGAGCTTTGCCACCGGGAAGCGATCTACCCCGATCACCTGCAGGTCACAAACTGCACAACCTCCTTCGGCCCGTGCAGGACGTCCCGGAACACCTCGATCGTCCGCTCAATCTCATCTTCTGTCGTGTATGCACCAAGCGTCACCCGGATCGAGCAATGTGCATCCTCCTCGGAGAGTCCCATCGCGAGGAGGACGTGGGACGGCTCCGGGGAACCGGAGTGGCAGGCGGAACCGGAGGATATACAGATCCCCCTCCGGTCGAGGGCGAGGACCACTGACTCTCCGCGATAACCCGGGAGCACCATGTTGACCGTATTCGCGAGG
>JAAZOW010000321.1 GCA_012797575.1 Methanomicrobiales archaeon
GCCCGTTGCACCGATCGTATCTGCTCGATCTCGTCTGGTGCCTTGATCGCCCGCATCGCCCCGACCGTTCCGGCACCATCGAGGATGACCGGGTGGAACGACTCGAGCTCCCGGGCGAGGGCGAGCGGGAAGGTCGCGGGAGCGAGGATGGGGCCGGCGGCGAGGTCTGCGATCATATGGGCGGCTGCGCGCCAGCGTGACTCCCCGGCCTTGATGTACTCGAGGAATCCTGCATCGGCACGGGTGACGACCGCGGCGATCGACTCCCGGACCGCTCGTTCGTGCTCCATCTGCGGGATGATCAGTATTCCGCGCTCGTCTGGCCGTTTTATGTAGACTATGGGATCGCCGGTGCGAAACCGCGTCAGGTAGCGCACATCGGCATCCACGGACGAGCCGTAGGCCACGTATGCTGCTGCTCCGGCATCCCGGATAGCAGAATCCAGTTTATTCATTGTATCAGCCCTGTTGTTGAAACCACAAGTACTTTTATCACCGCGTTCAAGTATGAATGATGGATGAGGCAGCCAAGAAAGTCTTCAAAGGCAAGTTCATCGCGCTGACGGTCATACTAAACATCATAATCCTCTGTTTCGCCATGGGTGTCTTCGTCCTCTTCCGGTTCGCACCATCAAGCACCTTCGGCCTCTGGATCGGTGTTGCCCTCCTTGTTGTGGGGGCGGTCCTCTCGGCCGTGTTCCGGAAGTTGTATCACCAGACAAAGACCTGGTTGCATGAACAGCCATAGTGTGCACATTGTATGCTTGCAAAGTTAAAATCTGAGATCGAGCTGGCCTCAAGGCACCTTGAAGTGATCCGGGCGGTCGTGGAGTATCAGCCTATCGGCATTATGAAGCTCTCCGATATCCTGGATCTCCCCTACCACCGGGTCCGCTACTCACTGCGGATCCTCGAGCAGGAGGGCTACATCCGTGCATCCCCGGCGGGCGCGGTGGCTACAGCGCAGGCAGATGACCTCCTCAGCGGCCTGGAGGCACAGGTCGATGAGCTGATCACACTCCTTGAGGCCATCAAAGGGGAGAGCCCCCATAATCTTTAATACGATTCAGGAAAAACTGTATAGAGCACTTATCCTCGTGCCGCCATAACTCAGTTGGTAGAGTGGCTGGCTGTTAACCAGCATGTCACAGGTTCGAGTCCTGTTGGCGGCGCTTTTCACTGGTTTTCTTCCATACTTCATCTGGTAGGGTGGCTGGCTGTTGACCAGCATGTCACCGGTTAGAGTCCTGTTGGCGGCACATCTCTCTTCCGTTATCGCCATCGCTGCCGGGCGCACCCCACCCTTCAACGCCAAAGCCAAACATTCGTTAAGCCCGGGGACGTATACTCAAATCCACGAACAGGAATGATCTGAATGTCCAGGTTGGTACTGGTCGATACGGCGACCGGGACGCGGATCCGGCACCGTATCAGGAGCATCAAACAAGCCCTGAAACAGCAAGAGTGGTACGAAGAGGTGCTTGGGCGGCGCGTGCGGATCGAGAAGGTGTTTGATCGATAAGGCGAACGCCAGGGAGCCTGCTCATCCCTCTAAAACTCCCCCGCCACCACCACAAAGAGATCTTTGCGGACCTCCGGGGGCGTGGCCGCCGTCCCGACCGCGACACGCTCTTCAGGGTATCCGAGATCCTCGCAGACGGCAACCCTGGCCTCTGGCGGAAGGACGGCCGCAAGCGCCCCGAGGTCAAAGGCCGGATCGGCGATGAGGAAGACCACCCGCCCCCGCAGAACCTCCTCCCTGGCGTCGGCAATCGCCCGGACATGATCCCGCCCGTGGGCCGAGATGGCTGCAGCCCGCACAAGCGGGACCTTCAGCCGGGCGAAGGCGACCTGAAGAGAGGATACCCCCGGGACCACCTCGCCGGGAAGGTAGCCGAGACCCGCAAGCATCGGATCCCCCGTCGAGAGGACGACCGCGTGTTCGGGAAGCGACCGCAAAGCCCCGTAATCCTCGATATCGTGCACCTCACACCCCGGGCGGATGGCAACCCGGGCAAGCGCGATCGCCCGGGGAGAACCGTAGATGAGTGTCGCCGCCTCGATGGCCGCGACCGCCTCCGCGGTCAACATCCCCGGCCCGCAACCAACACCCACGATCTTCACGGCGACTTTCCTATGATCTTCCCATCGCGACTGACAAGAACGACCCGGACGTGCGGGTAGCGTTCCCGGAACGCCTCGATCTCCCGCCGGGCCACCTCATCCCACCCCGGGGCCACCGAGAGTTCCTCGACCGTCGCGTACCCGGTCCC
>JAAZOW010000064.1 GCA_012797575.1 Methanomicrobiales archaeon
GCGGAGGAACCCAAACGGCCCGACGTTTGAGAGGAGGAGGAACATGACCAGACCCACGATGACGGTCGGGAGCGCATACAGTGTCTGCAGTGTCGAGACGACCGCATGTTTCCCCCGGAACTCGTAGAAGTAGATGAGCGCCCCGAGGGGGAGGGCGATCAGGGCGGCAAAGAAGGTGGCGGTGAGGGAGACGTAGAGTGATCGGATGGTGATCTCGACCACCTGCGGATCGAGAGAGATGATGAGCCTGATGGCCTCGATGAACCCTTCGACGATCGGGTTCCCGCTCACCACAGCTCTCCACTCTCCGTCACCGTATCCACATCTCCCCTGCTACTGTACTCACGCGGGCGTTGGCACCGGCTCTGCGCAGGTGCAGTTGAACGGCGGTTCAGTGCACTCGGGCGCGTAGAGCGGGATGAAGAGCGGTTTCCCGAACTCGGCCGTTCCAAAATCACCGATCAGCTGCTTCCCTTCATCGGAGATGAGCCAGTTGATGAAGTCCGCGGCTCCTTGCGCATTCGTATCAGGGTGTTTCGCGGGGTTGACCGCGATCGCACTGTAGCAGTTCATGAGCTCTGTGCCCTCCTCGATGACCGGCACCAGTGCCAGCCGATCGGCAAACGAGAGGTAGGTCCCCTCGTCGGTGAGCGTGTAGGCGTTCTTCTCGTTTGCGAGGATCAGGGTATCTCCCATGCCCTTGCCCGCATCGACATACCAGGCCCCGGCGCCCTCCATGATATCACTTTCATAGTCATAACCTGCCTCCTCCCAGAGCGCCTTCTCCTGGTTATGGGTCCCTGAGTTGTCTCCCCGAGATACAAAGGCCACTCCAGGAGTGTTGTTCGTCCCAGCGATATAGATCGTCTTAAACGCCTCCACAGGATCCATACCCGCTATCCCCGCCGGGTCATCCCTTGGCCCGACGATGATGAAGAAGTTGTAAGCTATGCAGCGCGGGTTGATCCCGTAACCCTCATCCTCGAATTCTTTCTCAAGCCCAGGAGAGTGGACGAGCACCAGATCGACATCCCCACGCCGTGCGGTATCGAGGGATTGGCCCGTCCCCTGAGCGATGAACTGAAGATCCATTCCGGTCGTACCCTCATAGACACGCTCGAGCTCCGCGAGCAGACCAGTATTCTCAAGGCTAGTCGTGGTTGCTATCCGGAGCACGCCCGTCCCGGCGGCGGGTGTGGTCGGTGCGGCGCCCGGCGTCTCATTCTCCTCCGGCGCAGTATCCGTGCATCCCGCAAAAGCAGCGAGGATGAGAAGGATCAGAACCGCGCTGACCGATAAGATTGTAGTCTTCGTCCTCATGGCAGCGCGCTGAAGGATGGATAACCATAAATATTTATCTCGTGCGGACTGTCAACGGTATCGCATTAACCACGGGGGCGAGGGTGTGCCCCCCCGCCCGCCAGGGAATGCAGGGGTGCAGGCGGCAGGGCTGAGCGACCCCGATCTCACGCCGTTACGCTCACATTCCCCGTGCAGGTGCAGTTGAACGGCGGCCCGGTGCATTCAGGCTCGTAGAGCGGTATGAAGAGCGGCTGGCCGAACTCCGCAACGCCATACTCTCCGATGAACTCCTTTGTCTCGTTTGATATGATCCAGTCGATGAATCTGTTGGCTTCATCGATGTTGACGCCTGATGCCTTTTCAGGGTTGACGGCGATCGCGCTGTAACGGTTGAGGAGCTGGTCACCCTCAGTCACGAGCTCTACAAGGCTCAGCTGGCTCTCAAAGGCAAGGTACGTCCCGATATCGGTGAGCGTGTAAGCGTCCTTCTGGTTGGCGACGGTCAGGGTATCACCCATGCCGCTCCCGGTCTCAAGGTACCAGGGCCCGGAGTCCTGGATATCCTCCGTGTAGTTGTGGCCGGCGGCCTTCCAGATCTGTTGCTCCCGGTTGTGGGTGCCTGAATTGTCACCC
>JAAZOW010000108.1 GCA_012797575.1 Methanomicrobiales archaeon
GACTGGGAACTCACCCCCGAGGCCGCGGATGGTATGCTCACCGCCGCAGATGTCATCACCCTCATCAGGGAACGCAACCCGAAGATACCGATATTCCTGAACACCGAGAAGCTGGCGATCTCTGCCATACCCCTCGCCGTCATATCCCGGATCGATGGCTACATCTGGAAACTCGAGGATACTCCGGCGTTCATCGCCGGTCACATCAAACGTGCAGCAAAGAACTACCTCTCTGACGTCCTCCCCCCGTTCTTCCAGGGCCTGATGGATTACGTTGAGGAGTACAGGTACTCCTGGCATACACCGGGGCACATGGGGGGCGTCGCGTTCCTCAAGAATGCAACAGGTCGTATCTTCTACAATTTTTTCGGTGAGAACACCCTCAGGGCCGATCTCTCGGTCTCGGTGCCTGAGCTCGGATCGCTCCTGAACCATTCCGGCGTCGTCGGGGAGGCGGAGCGCAAGGCCGCGGAGGTCTTCGGGGCAGATCGGACCTACTTTGTCACCGGCGGCACGTCGGCTGCAAACAAGATCGTCTGGCTCGGCACCGTCATCCCGGGCGACGTCGTCCTCGTTGACCGCAACTGCCACAAATCGGTCATGCATGCGATCATCCTGACCGGTGCCATACCGATCTATCTCGTCCCGACCCGGAACGAGTACGGGATCATCGGTCCCATCCACAGCAGCGAGTTCTGCCCTGAGGTCATCAGGGAGAAGATCGAGGGCTGCCCACTCATAGACGACCCTGCAGCACAGGCGGTAAGGCTTGCCGTGATCACGAACTCCACCTACGATGGGATCTGTTACAACGTGGTGGGGATCGAGAAACAACTGCGGGACCATGTCCCGTACCTCCACTTCGACGAGGCGTGGCTCGCCTACGCCAGGTTCCATCCCCTCTATGCCGGACGATTCGGTATGTATGCACAGGATGCGATCGGCCCGACGGTCTTTGCCACCCAGTCGACCCACAAGGTTCTCGCGGCCTTCTCTCAGGGTTCAATGCTTCATGTCAGGCAGGGCAGAGGGCCGCCCCTTGACTACTCCCGGTTCAATGAGGCGTTCATGATGTTCACCTCAACCTCTCCCCAGTACACCATCATAGCTTCCCTCGATGTCGCGGCCAGGATGATGGCAGGCCACTCTGGAAAGTTCCTCATCGAGGAGGCGATCGATGAGGCTGTGGTGTTTCGGAAGAAGATGGTGACGGTGGCCGAGGAGATCCGGACGGGTCCTCACCCCGAGGAGAACTACTGGTGGTTCACCGTCTGGCAGCCTGACTGTATCATTGATCAGGGCGCCGAGAAACCGTTTGGGGAGATGGATGACCGGGTTCTCCGGAACCACGCCGACTGCTGGCTCCTCGAGCCTGATGATCCCTGGCATGGGTTCGACGATATCGAGGCGGGTTACGCCATGCTCGACCCCATCAAGGTGACTATCCTCACCCCTGGGATACGGCCGGGCGGTGGCATGGAGGAGTGGGGGATACCGGCGGGCATCGTCACGAAATATCTCCGAAAAAGCGGGATCGTCGTTGAGAAGACCGGGTACTATTCCTTCCTGGTCCTCTTCACGCTCGGGATCACCAAGGGTAAGTCTGGGACGCTGCTTGCAGAGCTCTTCCGGTTCAAAGCCCTCTACGACAAAAACAGCCCGCTCGAGGAAGTTTTTCCGGACCTGGTGCAGAAATATCCAGCCCGGTACTCGAGGCGGGGGCTCCGTGACCTCTGCCAGGAGATGCATGATTACTTGAAGGATACATCGATCACCGACGTCGTCCGGAAGGTCTACGCGACGCTGCCCGGGGTGGCGATGACTCCGGCGGAGGCTTACCGTCGTCTGGTGCGCGGAGCGGTTGCAGCTGTGCCCGTGAGCGATATCGAGGAGAGGGTCGTGGCGGTGATGGTCGTGCCCTATCCGCCTGGCATCCCGGTCATCATGCCGGGGGAGCGGTGCGGCCCGACTACGCGCGCGATCATCGATCTCCTCCTCTCCATGCAGGAGTTTGATATCCTCTTTCCCGGGTTTGAGAATGAGGTGCATGGGGTGGACACCGTCGCAAGGGACGATCAACAGGTCTACCACATCTACTGCGTCGAGGAGTAGGAGGGCAGGATCACGCGCGCACCCGGCCCCGGGCGAGCGAGGCGAATATGCCAAAGACGCAGAGGATGGTAAAGATCACGAATGTCACATGGAGGCAGGCCATGAAGGGGGCCTGGACCTCGGGACAGATCTGGGTGGTGCCGATGAGGAGGGCAAAGATGACGGTGACGATAGCAAGGGAGAGCATCATACCGGTCGTCCGCATGGTGGCGAGCATCCCAGACGCAACGCCGTAGAGTGACCGGTCGACCGAAGTCATGACGGCGTTCGTGTTCGGTGAAGCGAAGAGGGCGAATCCGAACCCAAGGAGGATAAGGCTTGCTACGACACGGGGTATCGGGGTCTCGGCTGTGAGAAACGTGAGGAGGGCAAGGCCGAGGGTTATGATCGCCATCCCGGCCGACGCGACGTACTGCGGCTCAATCCGATCGGAGAGTCTTCCGGCTGGGGTAGCAAAGATCGCCTGGATGATCGGTTGCGTGATCAGGATGAGTCCGGCGGTGCCAGGATCGAGTCCCCTGACCACCTGGAGGTAGAGGGAGAGGAGGAAGGCAACAGCGAACGTTGCGCTGAAGTTTATCAGAGCGGCGAGGTTTGAGAGAGCAAAGGCCCTGTTCGATGTAAGGAGCGGGATGTCGAGGACCGGGTCCTGCGTCCGGGTCTCCCAGGCGTAGAAGATTCCGGCGAGCACAGCGCCGATGATGAGCGCCATAATGCCGATGGGGTCCGGGAGGTGCGAGAACCCGTACATCACGGCAAGGAGCATCATACTGTAGAAGATCGAGCCAGGGATATCGAACCGTTCTCCGCGCGCGTCGGCCCACTCCTCATCCAGATGGCGGTGGATCTGGTAGATGATGTATATGCCAAGGGGGATATTCGTGAGGAAGATGCTCCGCCAGGTGAGGAATTCGGTGAGGTAGCCGCCGAGGAATGGCCCGATGGAAAGGCCGATGAAGACAGCGGTTACATTGACCCCGAGCGCCTGCCCCCGCTCCTCGATCGGGAAGACCGAGGTTATCATGGCGATCCCGGTGCCGTAGATCATGGCACTTCCTATGCCCTCGATGAACCGGAAGGTGATGAGCATAGGTCCCGATGTCGCAAGCGCCGCGAGCAGCGCTGATACGGTGAATATGATCACGCCAAGGGTGAAGATCCGCTTGCGCCCGTATATATCAGCGTACCGGCCGAACGGGACGAGAAACATAGCGGTTGCAAGGAGGTATGATGAGGCCACGAGGCTCAGTGAGATGGCGTCGAGGGCGAACTCGTTAGCGATGGAGGGGAGGGCGATGTTCACCGCCGAGCTCATGAATGGGGTGAGGAACGCAGCCAGAGTGGCAATGATGAGGACGATCCGGCGCTGGACGATATCGGGGGTGGTGGTCATGAAGATTCCTGTTTTACTACTGAAAGTTTAGAGAGACTTGAGAATAAAGTGTTGCGATTCAGCACTTCCACAGAACCCTGGTCCCCGACAGCGACCCTGCGGTAGCGGTCAGAAGGGTGGAGGAGATGTATTCGCCCGTAGGGTGCTACGGATGAGAACAGTCTACTCACGAGGGCAGGCGGAGAGCGAGCCCCCGCCATGGTGCCCCCATCAAGCTCCTTTCACCCTGAGGTCGCCTTGTACTCATGCATCAGGGCATCACCGTACGCCCCTCTCTTCTTCGTTGGTATGTAGTTGAAGGCGCCGGTCCTCTCGAGGAGCTCTGCGCGGATGGCGGCATCATCCTCCAGGCGCAACTTCCTCACGCTATCGATGATCACCTCAAGCTGGTTGATGCCGGTTGCCTTCCCATCCACCAGGATCGTCCGAATCTTGATCGTCTCCGGTTTGATCCCGCCACAGACGGTGCAGTAGTCACCTTCCTTCTCGCCTGCCATATACCCTAGCTCCCCCGGATCATCGTAAGCGACATTTTGAACCGCGTTACGGCGGAGAGGGCGTGGGGAGCGTTCGCCGGGAAGATGATCGTCTCGCCAGCACTCATCTGGTACGTCTCTCCATCGAGCCAGACCTCACACTCTCCGTCGAGTATCGTCACCACCGCATCGTATGGCGCGGTGTGTTCCGAGAGCCCCTCATCCTCGTCGAACGAGAAAAGGGTTATACTTCCCGATCGGTTGTTTATGATCATTCGGCTCGCCACGGTCCCGTCCTGATAGGCGACGAGATCGGGTAACTTGAGGACCTTCCCCCGCAGGTCTGCACGTTTCTCTTTAGGCATTGGTATACCAACCTGTCCCTTTATCCTATTGCTTTCTGCCTATGTAAGCTTCTCATCTTTCCGTCCGTAGACGAGCGCTCCATCCACAAGGCAGGCGTCTGTGCACCGGCCACAGAGATAACACTCCCCGAGCCGGGCAGTGGGGTCTGCCTCCCCGGTCGGGCATACCTGCTCGCACCTCCCACAGTTGATGCAGGCATCCGTCCGCCGGATCTGGTAGAGTGCCTTTGACGCCGCGGGGGCGAGTAGAGCACCGTATGGGCAGATATAGCGGCAGAATGGTCGATAAATTGTGGCAGAGAGGAGGATGATCCCAAGGAAGATGAAGAATGATACGGTCATGACCGCGATGTGGAAGAAGGCCGGTAGACCGATGAGTGCAAGGAGATCCACCGAGAGACCAAGACCTGCGGCGAGGAATATGACAAAGACTCCGGCCCTGACCGTAACCGGGGTTCGGCTCTCAGCACGGCCGCGTTTCTTCACTGGCACGAGGTACATCAGCTCCTGGACGGCTCCGGCCGGGCAGACCTGTCCGCATATGATCCTGCCAAAGATCAGGGCAAGGGCGATGAAGACCAGAAGCGCACCGAGCGCAGCAGGAATCGGTGATCCGAGCGCCACCGTATCTCCAAGGACGACCATCTGCAGTTGGTAGGGGAAGACCGGAGCGAAGACCAGGAATCCGAGGAGTACCGAGATGACGAGGAATGGCATCGCCCGCTGCCGGGTGAACCGGCCCGAATGCCAGAGCCAGATGAGGGTGATGAATGCGAGGAGACCGTAGATGAAGCCTACGGCCTTCGGTATCGACTCAACGACCATTGTCACAGCAGCCTTGTGCTGCTCGTTGGGCGCGGAACCTTCACCACGAGCACCTTGAAGGTTTGGTCGCTCTCGTTGATCCAGCGGTGCGGTATCTTTGCCGGACTCTCAACCAGGTGATCCTTCCCGACCTCTGCGCGCTCATCGCCGATCTCGACGATACCGGTTCCCTCGAGGACGTAGAAGAAGACGTCCACCGGCGTTATGTGCTTCTTGAGCGCCTCTTTTGGCGCAAGCGTGATCACCACAGCAGTCGCGTGCTCGGTATCGTAGACCCTCCGGGCATCGACGTTGTGCGGGGTCTTGCTGATCGGCTCTCTCGATATATCAACAATCTTCATAGCGTCCATCTCCAGTAGAATACAATACCCGCACAATATTTATCTTTGCGGGGCTCTCGGGGTGGAGTGCCCGTCCCCGCACCGATGGGCGTGGGACGGTTCACCCTTTGTAGTTCGTCCAGTAGTTTGCCAAGCATTCCTGCCGCCTCCGCTCCAGGCGGCGGGCTCGCATCTCCGGATATGTCGGCTCTGTGCTCTGGATCGCCGGGCAGTAGGGGCAGAGAGCGTAGGGGACATCGTCGGCCATATCCCTGACCGGACAGAGGTAGGTCCCCTCCCACTCGTCGACGATCTGCCCGCCGGGGAAGGGGGTGCCGACCGGGTGGGCAGGCTCAGTGAGGACGAACATGGTAAATCCGGCGAGGAGATACTTCAGGTAGAGGTACTTCGGGTCTTTCTCCCGGGCCCTCTCGGTGCAGGCCTCTGCAACCATGGTCCAGTAGGCAGGGTGCGCCGGGGGATCATCCAACCCCTGGTTCGCGCCGTTGCGTGAAAGGAGTACCAGGCGGTGGTGCGCACCGAAGATCTCCTCTCTGACGCTTTCAAGAAGGTGATCGCGATAGTTCACTGGAAGGTTCTCGACCTTCTGCTGGAACCGGGCATTCATCAACTCGAGATCGCGGAGGTGGTACGCTCCCACTTCGTCGGCGAGGATGTGGAGGAGAGCGCCTTTCGTCTTCGCATCCCGCATCTGGCGGCAGGTCGACCGGATTGCCGCTGCCGAGGTCCCGCCGTCACGGGTATCCTCCCCAGGGTCAACGGCGAAGGGATCGGTGAGGAGGGAGTAGACCTCGCCTGCGCCAGCGTCGGACGGTTCGCAGCCTTTTCGGCCAAAGAATCTGAAAATTCGCTCCAGGATCGTCTGTAACCGCATAGTGTCACCTGGGTTCTCTGGATAGATGTAGGATTCGAGAAGATTTAGTTTGTGGGGTGTGAGAGACGGGGATGGTCATTCCATCTCGCACGCCCCACAAGATAAGAGGCACTCGTATTCAGGGCAAGGGCAGACTGGAAGTCTTTTGCGCGCTGTCAGTTCGAAGTCCAACTCCTGAGGGGGCGCTTGCCACCTTCCACGTGGCCCTATTTTGGCTGGGTGGAGTCCAGCGGTATATAGGGGGCGAAGGCCAGAACATCCCTTCTGATGGCATCGAACCCGACCCGCTCGACGAATCGTGCGGTCCGCTCCCCCGATCGCGCATTCTTCTGGTAGTACTCCAGGAGCCGGCGGGTGAGATCGATGGCCTCCTCTTTCGTGAGGTTCTTTGCAACGACATCACCGATCCGTGGGCGGCCACCGGAGTTGCCCCCGAAGATGACGTTCCAGCCTTTTGCGTCGCCCACGATCCCGACATCCCGGAGATAGCTCTCGCCGCAACACCGGGGGCACCCGGAGACGCCTATCTTGAGTTTTGCCGGGAGGTTCATCTCCTGGTAGATGTCTTCGACCTCGATCCCGAGGCCCAGGGAGTCCTGCTTTCCGTATCTGCAGGTCACCGTCCCGGGGCATGCCTGAACGTAGTGGAGACAGGGCGCGGTCGCCTGACCCACGGTCATCCCAAGTTCATTCCAGATCTTCTCGACATCTTCCCCCTTGATGCCTACGAGCACCATCCGCTGTCCCGACGTCATCTTGATGACGGGGATATCGTAGCGCCTGACGACTTTGATGATATTCTCCAGGTGCTCCGGGCTGATGATCCCTGCGGGGGTTCTTGGTACTATCGCGTACGATGTTTTATCTCTCTGAAGGATTGCTCCTCGAGGTGTGTCATTCATGGTGCATCTCTCACTTCTCCGGCAGAGTCGGACACGCCGGACATAATCCAGTCTTTGCTCTCTGGAGGGAAAAGACTGCCGCTGCCCTTACGGGGTGCATCCACTCAGGTATTCCAGTATGGTCTCTCATCCTTCGAGCGGGAGGTGTGCGAGGTACACGGTTGCCGGCGAACAAGGGGGGATTCCCCGGGTTTCCCGGATAGGCGAGGTGACTGGCTGGAAAATGCGAGAGGGGTGGCGGCGGTCAACATAGAGGAGCGAAGAAGTCCGGGAATACCTGTTCGCAGCCCGGTGCTCTGAGTCCCTCAAAGAAGGATTACTGCAGGTATAGGGCGCAGATACAGAGCGAGCACCATTCAGCGGCTTCTTCTGTCACCTTCTGCACTGCTATACTCCAGACCGGATCCCGGCGAGATATCATGTTGCGTCGCCGGATCCGGGCATGTGACCGGTGGGGAAC
>JAAZOW010000028.1 GCA_012797575.1 Methanomicrobiales archaeon
GTCATAGAACTGATCAGGATGACAAACATCACGCTCCCAAACGGCACGATCAGGTAGATGATGATGTAGAGAAAGAGCGGGTTTGAGTCACCGGAGAGGATCGTCATGACCGATTGCAGGATGATCAGAAAGAGCATGCCGGCGACCATCGCGGTGACGTAGGACTCCGCGATCAGCCCGAGCGTCTCAAGAAACGCCTTCTGCTGCTGGTTGTTCTCAAGTGTATACTGGTGGGCCTTCGTGCGGAAGTACTCTGTAAGGTTGCTCCCGCTCGATATACTTGCAACGGCTCCCTGCAGAAACTCTCGCATCCGCTCGCTCGGCGTCGCCTGTGAGACCGTCCGGAGAGCATCCAGGAGGTCTTTCCCGAAGAAATCGGTCTCCCGGGTTATATAGCGAGCCTCGACGGCGCTTTCGCCGTATATCGTACTCCTGCCGAGCAGACGGAAGACCTCGTCGGGGGTGATCCCGGCCGAAGACATCGCCGTGACGTAGTTGATGGCGTAGGGCAGGGTGGCATCGATGTTCCGGCGACGCTCCCCGGCCCGTATGCCCGGGTAGAGGAGAAAGATCAGGTAGGATATGCCACCGAAGATCAGGAGCGAAAAGATCGTGATGATGGTGGTGCCGATCACGAGCCTGTAGTCGCTGAGTGCATAGAAAAATTCCGGAACTGCCCCTCGATAGGTGATCATCTCGGGGACCCGCAGGAGGTAGGTGACAAGCCCGATGAGCACGGCGGCGACCATCCCCACGGCGATCGAGGAGATGTATGCGGTCGCAAGGTACGCTTCGAAGGGCGTGTTCATCCGGGCTCCCATGAGGTCCCTGCGGAGACTGATGAAGTCCCCTCGTCTCTCCTTCAAGCCTCGACCGATCAGGTTGAAGCAGAACCTCTCATAACTGTTCATGCGGCTCCACCCACCTCCCCATAGAGGTCGGAGCGCACCTGCTGGATGACCGTCTCGGGATCACGGAAGTAAGAGACCAGGATCTTGCTCACGTCACGGAAGTGACGGATCTTTTTGATCCGCATCCACTCGAGCACCTCCTGCCGCCGTCTCAGCTCTTCCTGCATCCGCTCCTCGCTCCATCCCCGGTCTTCCATGATCTCCTCGAGGATGTAGGACTTTCCAGAGTAGCGGATCTCATCAGTCGCCGGGTGCCATCCGAAGACCTCGTTTGTGATAAGCTCATTCGTTCGAGGGTCGATGTCCAGGATCTCGATGAGCTGCTTGTTTCGCCGGATCCGCTGGCCGCCGACCCGGGCCTGCACCTGAATGGACATCAGGGAGAGTGCCGAGAGCATGTTCCTCGGCACGTTGATCGGTGGGTTTTCCAGACGGTGAACGGCGCTCGCCACCGAGTCAGCGTGCATCGTCGCGTAGGTGACGTGCCCGGTGCTCATCGCCTGAAAGAGCGTCAGGGCCTCACGGCCACGGACTTCGCCGACCAAGATATACTCAGGTCGCTGCCGGAGTGCGGCCCGAAGCAGTTCGTACATGTCGATCTCGCCCCGTCCATCCTGTGAGAACGAGTCACGGGTGATGCTCGGGATCCAGTTTGGGTGCGGAAGTTTCAGCTCGCGGGTATCCTCGAGTGTCACGATCTTTGCGAGTGGTGGGATGAAGAGTGATATGGCGTTCAGGGTTGTCGTCTTCCCGGACGCCGTTCCACCAGCGAATATACAGGACTTGGCGTTCTCGACCGCAAGCCAGAGGAAGGCAATCCCGAGCGGTGAGAAGGTGTGCCACTCGATGAGATCGGTCGGTGTGATCGGTTCCTCACGGAACTTGCGGATCGTAAACGTCGAGCCGTGAGCAGTCACCTCCGACCCAAGCGTCATCTGGATACGAGATCCATCACTCATCGTGGCGTCGAGCATCGGTTCAGCTATCGATATGTATTTTCCGGCGCGTTGCGCAAGTTTCGCGACGAACGAGTCGAGCTCGGCAGCGTCGTGGTAGGCAAGGTCCGTTTTCATCGATTCATAGGTCGTATGGTAGACGAAGATGGTGCTCGCTACACCGTCGCAGGAGATATCTTCGATGTATTTATCATGCATCACCGGATCGATCAGGCCGTCGCCCAGGAACTCCTTCTCGACGTGGTAGAGGATCTTCTCCCGCCCGGGAGGCTCGAGGTGGATCCCGTAGTCGGCTACGACCGCGTTTGCTGCATCCCGGAGCGCCTCCCTCGCCTCATCGCGGTTGAGGTCCCGGGTGGCTATATCGAGCGTCTCAAAGAGGCGTTCCTTGATCTCTCCGAAGAGGTTCTGTTCGCCGGGCGTGAGCACAGGTTCAAGGACATGATAGGTGTACTCGTGCGTCGAACCGTCGTAGGTCACCCGGATGTACGCATACGGCTCGTTTACCGGGTAGAGTTCGATCTCTTCCAATTCCGGTGAAGATCGCATCGCGAGGTCAACGAGTGGTCCATGGAGAACGGGGTTGTATTCTTCGATCACCTCCGCTGTCATGGGGAGCTGGAGCCTGCTCAAGAGCCCTGACCGGGCCTTTAAAGCCTTTTCGGCCTGGGCCTCTGCAGTCATGGTCGCCGCGGCTGCGGCAAGCGTAGTGGATGAGTACGCTCTGGAAAAGAGCTCGTCAAACTCTGATGCGACCCGGGCGTTGTCGA
>JAAZOW010000233.1 GCA_012797575.1 Methanomicrobiales archaeon
CCCCCTCTCGATGAGATCCGGGATGAGGTCGCGGAGTGCTGCCGACTCCCCGGAGGGGAGGGAGAGGATGACCGGTGTTATGAGTTCTTGTGATTCAGGGTCTTCATCGCGCCGTGCTGCGACCTGGTCGTAGAGGATCCGTTCGTGGGCCGCGTGCTGGTCGATGAGGTAGAGGGTCCCGTCCGTCCCACCGGCCACGATGTATGTCGCCGCCACCTGCCCAATCGGCTCCATGGAGGGGAGGAGGTTCTCTTCTCCCTCCACCTCCGTCCTTCTGAGCTGCCGATCCGAGAGCGTGAGTGCCCGGTGGCCGGCCGCGTAGGAGACTTCAGGCTCGGCGATCGGCCGCATCGATTCCTGTTCCGGTTCAGCAGAAACGATCTGGTGTTGCACAAACTCCGTCGTCGCCTCGTGGGCAAGATCACACCCCGCAAGGGTCTCTTCGACGGCAGCCGCAACCGCAGAGAGGATCTCTTGCTCCCGCGAGAGCCTGACCTCCCGCTTGGTCGGGTGAACGTTGACGTCCACAAGATCGGTATCGAGGGAGAGATCGATGAACGCCACAGGGTAGCGGCCCTTCGGGAGGAGGGTGCCGTAACCTTCCCGCACGGCGGCGGTGATCTGCCGTGCGGATACGCTCCTGCCGTTGATGCTGATGGTGACCCCTGAGGGGTTACCCCGGTTCTCAGAGGGGCGGGATATGTACCCCCGTACCCGGATGAGAGGGCTTCTTGCGTCTATGGGGATGAGGGTTCGGGCAAGGGGGGCGCCGTAGAGGCCCGTTATGGCGTTCAGGAGTCCGCCTGACCGCTGGGTCGCCATCCGCTCCCTCTCGTTGTGCACCACACGAAACGCTATGGTACCGTTCGCGAGAGCGAGATCCTCTGCAACCCTGTAGATATGCGCGAGCTCGGTATTCCTGCTCTTCAGGAATTTCCGGCGAGCGGGGGTGTTGTAGAAGAGGTGTTTCACGATCACCGTCGTCCCTTCCGGCGCCCCGATCTCGCTTCTCTCCACAATCTCGCCGCCCCTGACCACCACCCGCGTCCCAGCGAGCGCTCCCGAGCCCCGGGGGCGGGTGATCAGGGTCATCTCCGCGACGGCGGCTATGCTTGCGAGTGCCTCCCCCCGGAACCCCAGGGTCCGGATAGATGCAAGATCGGTTATATCCTGTATCTTGCTCGTCGCATGTGGCTGGAACGCAAGCACCGCCTCTTCCGGTGCCATCCCCTCACCATCGTCAGTCACCCGGATCTCTGTGATCCCCCCAAGGTTTGATGAGATCTCGACGAAGATACTCGTTGCCCCTGCATCGATGGCGTTCTCAGCGAGCTCTTTTACGACTGATGCCGGCCGATCCACGACCTCGCCTGCGGCGATCTGGTTGACCGTGTCGGGATCGAGGACCCGTATCTTCATCCCCATCACTCCTCCTCGCCCGCAAGTCTCTGGAGGCGGTAGAGGGTATTCAGCGCCTCCATCGGCGTCATATCGTTCAGATCTAGAGCCGCAAGCTCTCGTACCGCCGGGTTCTCTTCCCCGGCTCCCCCACCCGGATCGACGAGGAGCATCTGGGTGTAGCGGGGAGCACGCGGGCCGCCCGAGAACTCCCGCTCCGACGCCTCTTTGAGGAGTTTCATCGCCCGATCGGTCACCTTCTTCGGGATACCGGCAAGACGCGCTACGTGGACACCGTAACTCCTGTCGGTTGCACCGGGTATGATCGTTCTGAGGAATATGACGTCGCTTCCGGTATCCTTCACGGCAAAATGGAAGTTTCGGACCCGCTTCTGGGATCCCTCAAGGTCGATCAGGTCGTGGAAATGGGTCGCAAAGAGTGTCCTGGGCCCGGTGACCGCCTTTCCGTGCAGGAACTCCACCACCGCCCGGGCGATCGAACATCCATCGAGCGTGCTTGTCCCCCGGCCGATCTCATCGAGGATCACCAGGCTCTGTGGCGTCACGTTGTTGAGTATGTTTGCAAGTTCAAGCATCTCCACCATGAACGTGGACTGCCCCGAAGCAAGATCGTCAAACGCCCCCACCCGGGTGAAGATCCGGTCGACAAGCCCGATCGTCGCATGCCGGGCAGGGACGAAGCTTCCCATCTGGGCCATGACGCAGCAGAGCGCAACCGCCCGCATGTAGGTGGACTTGCCGGCCATGTTCGCCCCGGTGATGATCATGATCTGGTTGTCGGCGGAGTCGAGTTCAGTGTCGTTCGGGACGAACGGTGAGGCAAGGTTCCGCTCCACCACCGGGTGGCGGCCGTCTCGTATGACGATCCGGCCGCTCTCCTCGATCACCGGGCGGGTGTAACCGTAACGGGCGGCGACCTCTCCGAGGGCGGCGTAGACGTCGAGCATCCCGATCGCCCGGGCGGTCATCTGGAGGTCGGGGACGTGTGCGGAGAGGGATTGTATGAGTTCGGTATATACCTCAGCCTCAAGCGCCGCCAGACGTTCCTCCGCGGTGGCGATCATGGCCTCCTTCTCCTTGAGGTCAGGTATGGTGTAGCGTTCGGCGTTTGCAAGCGTCTGGCGACGTTCATACTCGGGAGGCACCAGATCCATATTCGGTTTCGTCACCTCGATGTAGTACCCAAAGACCCGGTTGTAGCCGACTTTGAGCGACTTGATCCCGGTCCTCTCCCGCTCCTGCTGTTGAAACTCTGCTATCCAGTTCTTCCCGGTCGCCGCAAGATGTCGAAGGTCGTCGAGTTTTTTGTTGAACCCCTCCCTGATCATGCCCCCTGATCTTGCAAGGGCTGGCGGGTCGTCCACGATCGCCCGCCCGACCAGGTCGATGATCCCGGCATGGTCGCTCATGGAGTCGAGGGCTTCCTGGATCGGTGCCGGAGCGTCGTCGCCGAAGAGCGCTCTCAGCCCGGGTACACGTTCAAGCGATTCCCTGAGCGACGCAAGATCCCGGGGCCCGGCATTCCCGTACGCGATCCGTCCTGCGATCCGCTCGATATCCGAGACGTCATCGAGGATTGAGCGGAGATCCTGGCGTTCAAGGGCACTACCAAAGAAGTACTCCACCGCATCAAGCCTCCCGTCGATGGCCGCCTTCCCGACAAGCGGGCTGACCAGGAACGATCGCATCGTCCGGCTCCCCATCGATGTTCTGGTGATATCAAGGACGCCAAGAAGCGTGTTTTTATCGCTCTCCCCCCTGATGTTCGTCGTGATCTCAAGGTTTCGCAGGGTGATCGCATCAAGCACCATATTCCCCGTCGGTATCCGGGTTGCTATGCCCGATATGTGGGGGAGGGATGAGTGCTGGGTCTCCCGGGCGTACAGGAGTGCTGCCCCGGCCGCGGCGATCGAGGTCGGCATGCCCCCGCAGCCGTAGCCCTCGAGTGTCGTCGTCCCGAACTGCTCGCAGAGGAGGGTATATGCTGCATCAGGGTCGAAAGCGTCGTCGCGGTAGCGGCTCACCGTTATACCGAGTCTCTCAAACCTCCGGGGGAGGGCATCGTCAAGGCTCTCCGGGACGACCGCCTCCGCCGGGCGGTACCGCGCCGCCTCCGAGACGATATCGGCGTAATCACGGTCGCTGCTCCCTGAAGATACGAAGAACTCACCAGTGGAGATATCCAGGAACGCAAGACCGAAGGAACCCTTCCGGTCGGGGGCGATGACCATGAGGTACTGGGCTCCTGCGGAGTCTATCATCGAGGAGTCTATGAGCGTCCCGGGGGTGACAACCCGTGTCACGTCCCGTCTCACGACCCCCTTCGCGGTCTTTGGGTCCTCGACCTGGTCACAGATCGCCACCCGGTACCCTCTACTCACCAGGCGGGCGATGTAGCCGTCGGCGGCGTGGAGCGGGACGCCGGCGAGGGGCATCCGGCTGCCGTCCTTATCCCTGCCCCGGGATGTCAGTACGATATCGAGTTCTCGGGCCACAACTCCAGCATCCTCACCGAAGGTCTCGTAGAAATCCCCCATCTGGAAGAAGAGGATGGCGTCGGGGTAGCGGGCCTTCATCGAGTAATACTGACGCATCGCAGGGGTTAGTCCGCTGGTCATCGTTTCTCTTCACTATTTCCGCGCGATGTCACATAAGGTACTCGTCACAGGAGAATGGATACCAGGGAGCGCAGAAGTCCCTGCCAAACTAAATACGTCTGGAACACGTAACCATATCCCGATATAGCATGGCGGCAACGATCGCAGAAAAGATATTTTCGCAGGCGTGTGACAAGGCCGTCCGCGCGGGCGATGTGGTTATGGCACCCGTGGATGCAGCGATGATCCACGACATCACCGGCCCGCTGGCGGTCCGGGTCTTCCACGATATGGGAGGGAAGGAGGTCTTCGATCCGGAGCGGATCATCATGCTCTTCGACCATCAGGTTCCCGCTGACTCCATACCCGCCGCTGAGAACCATGTCTTCATGCGTCGGTTCGCGGAGGAGCAGGGGATCTACAACTACGACCTGAACGAGGGTGTCTGCCACCAGGTGGTGGTGGAGAAGGGGCTTGCGGTGCCCGGGGAGATCATCGTCGGGACCGACTCGCATACCTGCACCTATGGGGCCGCAGGCGCGTTTGCGACCGGTATCGGCTCGACTGATATGGGCTTTGTCCTGAAGTTCGGGGCGCTCTACTTCAGGGTGCCCGAGAGCATCAGGGTCGAGGTTCAGGGAGTGTTTGCCCGGCGGGTTGGGGCTAAAGACTTTATCCTCTCGCTCATTGGGGACGTCGGTGCTGATGGTGCGACCTATAAGGCGCTCGAGTTCACCGGCAAGGCAATCGATACAATGAGCGTGGCAGGCAGGATGACCTGCGCCAACATGGCGATCGAGATGGGGGCAAAGGCGGGGATTGTGCCGCCCGATTCGATAACCTGGGACTATATCGCCGCCCGCCGGAAGGTGGAGCGCTTCGATCTTGCAGGCGATCCTGACGCGGAATACGCCGGGTGGCGGGAGTATGATGTCACGGATCTCGGGCCTCAGGTCGCCGTTCCCCACAATGTTGACAACGTCGTAGATGTGGGCGATGTGGTCGGGACGAAGGTCGATCAGGTCTTCATCGGCTCCTGCACAAACGGGCGCTATGATGACCTCGCTGAGGCGGCCGAGGTTCTGGGGGACGCTGATGGGTTTGCAAAAGGAGTGAGAGTGATCATCATCCCGGCCTCACGCACCGAGTACCTCCGGGCGCTCCGGGCTGGGCTCATCGAGCGGTTCGTCGAGGCTGGAGCGCTCGTCGAGGCGCCTTGTTGCGGCCCCTGTATGGGCGGTGCATTCGGCCTCCTCGCCCCTGGAGAAGTATCGCTCTCCACGTCGAACCGGAACTTCCGGGGTAGACAGGGGAGCGCTCAGGCATCGGTCTACCTCTCTTCTCCGGCGACTGCAGCGGCAAGCGCCCTCTACGGTGAGATCACTGACCCGAGGGAGGTGTGAGGATATGCGAGTCTGGAAGTTCGGCGACGATATCGATACCGACGCGATCATCCCGGGCAGGTTCCTGACGATCTACGATCCGGCGGAGCTTGCGAAGCACGCGTTTGAGGGGACGAGGGATGAGTTTGC
>JAAZOW010000266.1 GCA_012797575.1 Methanomicrobiales archaeon
CGCGCCGCGGGCGGCAGGATCAGGATCGTCGCCGACCCGGAGGAAGCGGCCCAGGATGCAGATGTCCTCTACACCGATATCTGGGTCTCCATGGGTGACGAACAGGAGCGTGCCGAGCGCTTGCAGGCCTTCCGGGGCTACACCATTAACTCCCGCCTCCTTGCCCGAGCATCACCAGATGCCTTCGTGATGCACTGCCTCCCCGCCCACCGGGGGGAGGAGATCACCGATGAGGTCATGGAGGGATCGCAGAGCATCATCTGGGATCAGGCCGAAAATAGGCTCCACGCGCAGAAGGCGCTGCTTGTGCACCTGATCGCTGGGGGCATGCCCTCGCTTGAGTGAATGGAGAGGAGATATATTTTTCAGGGAGCAGGTCGTCCCGGTTGAGGAGAGTGTTTACTCACCGACAAACTCCTGAAGCTGTGCTAAAAGGAATCCCTGCACCTCTTCAACGGTCTCCCTTCGGCCACGGAATGCTAGCAGTTCTCTCGCTTCGCCATCCATATTCGCAAATGCCATCTTCTGTGGTCGCCGCACCACCTCCACGTCGTATTTCTCTACGACGTCATAGATCATCATCCTGGGCACGCCCGGGGGAATGAGTAGATCAAACAGTTCTTCAGCCATATTGTACCAGATCCTACTTCCCTATTTTAATCCGGCGGGACATAATACATCCCCCGCCCCGAACCCCACCGAGCGGGGCTTTCGGTTTCCCGAGAGAGTTCATGCACCGTCCCATCAGCGCCGCCCCCCGGGCCAGACCGTCATCAACGAAGACCAGGTGGTCGTTTGGTTTTTCGTAGAGGTTCCGGTCAGTGACGCCCGCGAGGATGTATTCGGGTTTCCTCCCCGATATGGCTGCTCGCCCGGTGAACCCGATCGATGAGTTTGGTGGGACCATCCTGTTCTCGACGGCGACGTCGATGAGACGAAGTGCCATCTTTGCACAGACCCGGTCTATGACTTCGGTCAGCATACCCATGCCATGTTTCTTGTAGATCTCACACCCGATCTCCCCGAGGATCGGGGCATCACTGCCGTTAACACCACAATCACACCCGATGAGGGCGACGCCCGACTCGGCGGCAACGTCCGCGCAGACCGGGACCCGCCCAAATCGCGTCCGGTCGGAGGGAACGATTCTGATGTCGATGTGCTCATGGCAACGTTGGACGTACTCATCGACGGCCGAACGTCTCCTGCCTTTAAACGGACTCTGGATGCTGTGGTCGCCGAAGAGGTCAAGGGCTGTACCCTTCCCCTTCACAAGCCCGGTGCCCTGAACGATCGCATCCGGTATGGCACCTGCAATCCCACAGAAGTTTCCAATCGTCTGGGCAAAGGGATTCGGGTCATCGCGTTGGACATCACTCGTGATCCTGCCAGCGAGTGTGGTGCCGAAGTCGATGGATATGCAGGGGTTCCGGAAGTCGACCGGTGTCCACTTGGCGCCCTCTTTAACGCCAGCCATCGCAAGCTCCCCCTCCATCTCGTTTGCCACCATCTCAACACCGGTGCTCCCGACAGGTGGTACGACGCCAGCCACCGCGCCGACAAAGACCACCTTATCGGCGAACGAGAACTGTCGGAGTTTCGGGGGGAGATTATCGATTGACATCGGGGGCGTCATCTTCCGCGGCGGGACGCCGGCAGCGAGGCAGCCGTTTGCAAGGGCGATGACGAAGTCCCCGACCTGGTCCGGGGAGTCCATTGCCGCAACGACACCGGTGCTCCTGACGACAAAGTCGAGGTCGTCTTTGATACTCAGGTGAACCGCTTTATGGCTCCGGACCAGCGTGTCACGCACCAGGTCGGTGACCGACTCGCGCGTCAACTTTGTTCCATCGAGGGTCTCTCCAAAGACCGTCTCTCCTGGTTTCGGCGGCCTGACATCGCGGCTCATGGATACCGTCTTGTTGATGACATAGGACCTGCCGGTCTCTAGGTTTGTGCCGGTCAGGATGCACTTTGTCGTGGTATTACCCATCTCAACAGACGCAACTATGAAGTAGGGCTTCACCCGGTACTCGGGAACGCCCGTGCCCGGTCCGTGGGAGATCGAGGGCGGAGGCGGGCTTTCGACGATGTGAGGAGTGGGTTTGAAAAAGCGCTCCAAAAAGCGGGCACACATGGTATTTTTTTTATTCTCAGCTTGCTTATATTTTTCTATCTTCCCAGTGTAGATCCGGGACGTTGATCAGACAAAACCTCCACGAGTCCCTTTCTCTTCAGACTGGACTATCTCTCCCCGGCCCCACGGGAGAGTCATGCCTCCTCCCGGGGAGGATTCAGCTGCCTGCGTGCCAGTTTTTGGTTCAACATTCCTGTGCACCGCCTACGAAGATTTGGAGGTTCTGGTGCTCATAGTCAATAGTACAATTCGAGAGATCTTCAGGGGTGTGTTTGTCCCTCGTTGCGCCTTTTACCGTCATATTGAAAGCAGAGACAGGGGAGAGGGCTTTTTGCCCCCTCCCCGTCTGCCCCTCCCCCAGAGGCGATGCCTCCCACGGTCCAGCGTATGGGGCGAGTCTGAAGAGGGAGCTGGCGCAGGGGTTTACTCTCCCGGACGCGCCTTTCCCCAGGTATCGCCATGACTGCCCCCGGCCCTTCCCGGGGTAGGGGATGCTGGCA
>JAAZOW010000107.1 GCA_012797575.1 Methanomicrobiales archaeon
CGGCATGCTCTTTCTGATCATCCTGCAATCGGTCATGACGATCCTCTCCGGTGACTCAAACCCGCTCTTTCTCTACATCATCATCTACCTGATCGTGCCGTTTGGGAGCGTGATGTTTGTCATCCTGATCAGTTCTATGACGCCGGAGGTCTGAACATGAAATTTAGGGATATAATCAATGATTTTCTGAACAGATTGCCGGGACGCGACAAAGAGGTGGATGCCCCTGAAACTGACACGTTTGAGGGTCAGGATCAGGAGATCTTCGATAAGATCGAGGACCAACGGAAGTACCGGGAAGGGTTTTACCGGTTCATCAGGCACCCGCTCCGGGTGATGATCGAGGACCCCATCACCGTCCTCTTCATATCGGTCCCGGCGGCGCTTCTCCTCTTCATCGGCGGGGCCACAAGTCTGGTATCTTCCTACGGCCTCGGTGCCATATTTGCAACGACTATGCTCGATGACGTCATCGTCTTCTCGCTCCTCATAGCCATCGTGCCGCTTGCGATCCTCGATCTCAAGGAGGCACTCCGTGTATCGAGCATCGAGGCATCGCTCCCGAACTTCTTCAGGGACGTGGCCGGGATGAACGACTCGGGTATGACGCTCCCGCATGCGATCCATATCGTCTCAGAGGGTGAGTACGGGGCGCTCACGCCGCATATCCGCAAGCTTGACACCGAGATGTCCTGGGGCATCCCATTCGTCGAGGCCATCCGCCGATTCGGAGGAACCGTGAACACCCCGCTAGCCGAACGGAGTGTGGATCTGATCGCGCATGCGAGTTCTGCGGGCGGCGATGTGAGCGAGGTTCTGCGGGCGGCTGCCCACGATGCGTATGAGTTCTTCAACCTGAAATCCGAGCGGCGGAATGGTATGATGATCTACATGGTCATCGTCGTCATATCGTTCTTTGTCTTCCTCTTCGTCATCGGGGTGCTCTCAAGCACCTTCCTCTCCACCATGGCGGAGGCGGGCGAGGCGGTCTCGGCCTCCGGCTCAAGCCAGACGTTCATGGGCAACGTGGATCTCTTCCTTTATAATCGACTCTTCTCTCATTCCGCCCTGATCCAGGGATTCTTCTCGGGGCTTGCAGCAGGCATCATGGGCGAAGGCCGGGTGCTTGCAGGACTGAAGTACTCGGCCGCCATGGTGCTGATCGCCTGGATTGCGTTCCGGTTCTTTATCTGAAGCGAGAATAATTCATTTTTTCTCGCGTCCTCGACGGATCGGCCTCTTGCCTGGCACTCCCGAGATCTCCTCAACCGTCCTGGAAATAGGCCATGATCGCATCCATATCCACGTGCTCCTCGAAGTGCCGGGCCAGACTGTCATAGGCGGCCTCGTCATCGGCTGCCGCCATCGGCTCAAATGGCACCCCACGTTGCTGTGAGAGGTAAGAGAGGAGAGCGTTTACGGCACCCGGGTTCTGGAAGAGGCCGTGCATATATGTCCCAAAGACCAGACCGTCCGGAGTCGCGGCTCCATCTCCGTAAAAAGCCTCGGAAAGTTCGCCCCGATCCGTCTCCCCCACGCGGATCTCGTAGCCGGTCACCTCCCCCATCCGGGAGAGGATGGTGCCGGGACCGGTTGCCCGGCGCCGAACTTGTCTGCCGCTCGCATCTTGGCGTCCGATACATGTCGTGGTCACATCGATGAGTCCGAAACCCTCATACTCAGCACCGTCGCCGACGATCCGGCGGCTGAGCATCTGGTAGCCCTCACAGATCCCGATGATCGGGACGCCTCGGTCCCGGGCGAGCCTGAGCTCCTCCCCGGTCCCGGCGCAGGTGAGCGCCTCGAGATCCTCGATGAAGTTTTCCGTCCCGGGGAGGATGATGCAGTCGTACCCTGCCAGAGGATCTCCGGGGAGGACGTAATCTACCGGGACGTAGCGCTCGAGGAGCTCGAAGTCGGTGAAGTTCGCGAGCCGGGGGAGGCGGATGACGGCGATCCGTATCAAACCCCCGGCTGATCGCTCTCGCCTATCCCCAAGCGAGAGTGAATCCTCGCTTGGGAGGGGTATATCCGCGTAGGGGACTACCCCGAGCACCGATACGCCCGTGATCTCCTCGATCACCTCCACCCCGGACGCAAAGAGCCCGATATCGCCACGGAACTTGTTGATGATGATCCCAATGACGAGTGGCCTGATATCATCGGGGAGGAGGGCGAGCGTCCCGCAGACCTGTGCAAAAACTCCGCCCCGTTCGATGTCGGCGACCAGGATGATCGGGAGCCCGAGGCTCCGGGCGAGCCGTATGTTTGCTATGTCGCGATCGTAGAGGTTCACCTCTGCAGCCCCCCC
>JAAZOW010000038.1 GCA_012797575.1 Methanomicrobiales archaeon
AGATCTTGCCCTGCACCGTAGAGCTTCATCTCCTTGGCAATCCTGGCACACTCCATAAAGACGTCCCACGCAAGCTTGTGGATCTCCTCGTCGTCCTCACCCCTCGTGTGCGTCATGATCAACTCGAGATCGTCACCGCAGTGGGTGACGTACGAGTCGGTAAGGAGGCCTCCTTCTGCCTCTTTGAGCATCCGGGCGGCCACCTCGAGGAGTTTTGGGTGGGTGCGAGAGTGCCCCGGATAGCTGCCTACATCTGCTTTAATCACTGACACGGTAGTCTTAACCATTCAATCACCACTACCTAGACAGGTGTAGCCTATTACGGCTCCTAGATAGGTACTACTAGATAGATACTACTCTATATGTAGATATTGTTACCTGGAAATGGGGTTGATTGACACAATCATTTTTCTGATCGTTCCTGTCCCTGACAGTCCTCCCTCTCATAGAGCACCTATCGGGTACAGATACCAGAGCGATTCCGGAGCCGTTAGCCCATTGTGCTCGATCAATAGAGGACCAAAGCGCCTGCAAGAGCAGTGTACTCGAAGGTGGAGCATGCGGTGCCTGCATCGGTTACCGAATTCCATCAGGAGCGTGGGCGAGGAGGGCGGTCGGGGAGAGGCCTGATCGACGGATCCATTCGCCGTGGTTGGGTGTCAGCCGATCAGGTCATTCCGGAAGAAAATATCGGGTGTGTGGCCTGGAGCTGACCGGCGGCCTCACTTCACTCGATCCGGATCGGTTTACCCCGGAAGAACCTGACCTCCAGGACGCCGTGCTTGTATCTTGACTGCATGGAGTCAGCGTCCACTGTTGGCATCTCCACTGAGGTCAGCTGGCTGCCGCCAGCGATGATCGTCAGCGTACCATCGATGAGTGACAGATGAATGCTCTCCTTCTCGATACCAGGGAGATCGACCGCTACCGTCACGTCATCGTCGGTCATATACATCTCTGCTATCGGCTCGAGGGTTCCCTCGGGAGAGGACTCTGCAGCTGCAGACACCGGTGAGGGCTCCTCCGCCGATGCCTCTGTCGTGCTGGCATCATGGATGACAATTTTGAAACCGTAGGCAAACGGCCTGTTTGGGTCTCCCTGTTCCTTGATCCCCTGCTCCATGAGGCGTTTCATCAGTTCATTGAGTTGCTGGAAGATATCTACTGGGCTGTCACTCATGTGCATCACTGTTCTTTTCGGTTTCTCCTGATGAATGGGCCATATGGCCCTTTCCAGGAAGGGGAGTGCCCCGTGGGGGGACTCCTCTCAGAACGCCATACCGGTCTGCGGCAATGGGCGTTCCATCCTGGTCTTCAACTCCTTTGTGAGGCGCCTGATCTCGCCGAAATCTTTCTTTCGCTGATAGACCGCGTCTTTTAGGGCCTGCATGAGATCTTTGACCTCTTGCTCAGTCTTCCCGGTTTCCCGCATCCTGGCGCGGTTGACCACAGAGATGGCATCCTCGAGTGCCGACCGCTGCTCCTGATTATAGAGGATCTGCCATGAGTGGCGTTCAGCTTCCTCCAGGCGGTCGATATCGAGCGATCCCCTCACGCGGGAGAGAGCATCTTCGAAATGTTTCTTCGTGACCATCACGTTTCCGACCAACTGGCGCCGTTTTTCCTCGCTCTCCTGAGCTGTTTTGGCGATGAACTCGCGCATGGCGGAGATCTTGGCTTCACGGACCAGTGCTTCGATGTCGGCTCCAACGTATCCTTCGGTCTCCTCGACCAGCTCATCGATGTTGACGTCATTTGCGAGGATCTTCCTGTTCCTGAGGTACACTTCGAAGATCTTCTTCCTGCCTTCCGGGTCTGGTGGCGGGACATATATCATCCTGTCCAGCCTGCCGGGGCGAAGCAGCGCATCGTCCAACATGTCCGGGCGGTTGGTAGCGCCGAGAACCACGACATTGGTCAGCTCTTCGAGGCCATCGAGCTCTGTCAGGATCTGGCTTACCACACTTTCAGTTACGTGTGATGATCCTATATAAGATCCGCGCTTTGGCATGAGTGCATCTATCTCGTCGAAAAAGATAATCGACGGCGCTGCTTGCCTTGCTTTCCGGAATACCTGGCGAACGCCGCGTTCCGATTCTCCGACCCATTTCGAGAGGAGTTCCGGTCCTTTTACGGAGATGAAATTGCTCTCACTCTCGTTTGCAACAGCCTTTGCGAGGAGTGTCTTCCCTGTTCCTGGTGGTCCAAAGAGCAAGATCCCGCGGGGGGGTTCGGTCTCAAGCGCATCGAATATCTCCGGATGCTTGAGTGGCCACTCAACAGCCTCCGCAAGCTCGGCCTTAACATCTTCAAGACCCCCCACATCCTCCCATTTGACGTCGGGGATTTCCACGAGCACCTCACGCATTGCACTTGGCTCAACGTGTTTGTGCGCTTCGATGAAGTCTTCGTTTGTCACGCGGAGTTCATCGATGATCTCGGTCGGGATCTCCTCTTCGATCTTGATGTGCGGTATGACCCGGCGGAGCGCGTGCATCGCCGCCTCTTTTGCAAGCAGTGCGATATCAGCGCCGACGAAGCCGTGCGTGGAGCGGGCATACTCGTTCAGGTCCACATCATCGGCAAGCGGCATGCCGCGCGTGTGGATCTGGAAGATCTGCTGTCGTCCTTTGGTGTCCGGTATGCCGATCTCAATCTCGCGATCGAACCTGCCGCCGCGCCTGAGGGCGGGGTCGATGATATCCGGGAGGTTCGTTGCGGCGATGACCACCACCTGTCCCCGGGTCTTCAGGCCATCCATCAAGGCCAGGAGCTGGGCGACAACCCGGCGCTCGACCTCGCCCCGAACCTCCTCGCGTTTCGGCGCGATCGAGTCGATCTCGTCGATGAAGACGATCGAGGGTGCGTTCTCCTGTGCTTCCTCAAAGACTTCGCGGAGGCGCTCTTCGGATTCGCCGTAGTACTTGCTCATGATCTCGGGGCCTGATAGCGTGATGAAGTGGGCATCCACCTCGTTTGCCACCGCTTTTGCGATCAGAGTCTTGCCCGTCCCCGGAGGGCCGTAGAGAAGAACGCCTTTCGGAGGCTCGATCCCGAGGCGCTCGAAGAGCTCAGGATGTCGGAGCGGGAGTTCGATCATCTCGCGGACGAGCTGTAGTTCGCGATCGAGACCGCCGATATCCTCATAGTGAACATCGGTCGGTGCCTCCCGCCGTCCCTTCTCGGGCTCGTATGGAGTCTCTTTCAGCTCGATCTCGGTACTGTCGGTTACGATGGCTATACCCTTCGGGGCCACCTTGGCGATAGCGAACGTGAGCGGGTTTCCGAGGATGCTCACCCGGATGTGTTGCCCTTCGGTGACCGGCCGACCCCGAAGAACCCTTCCCAGGTACTGCTCACCGCCGACCAGGCGGATGGGTTGAGTCGGCTGAATGGTCACCTTCTTCGCATACCCTGCCTCGGTCTTCTTAATCCTGACTTTATCGTCGATCCCAGCCCCGACGTTGCTCCGGGTGCTGCCGTCGATCCGCAGAATCGCTCTGCCGGTATCCTGAGGGAACCCTGGCCAGACGAGTGTCGCCGCCCTCTGGCGCCCTGCGATCTCGATGACGTCACCGCTGACGAGATCAAGTGCTTTCATGACATCGATGCTCAATCTAGCAATTCCTCGGCCGGCGTCCTCGTGGGCCGCCTCTTTTATGGTAACCTCAACATACTCTGCATTAGGCATGTGAACAATCTCCTCCTGTTACGCTTACCATAGGTAAGTGTCCTCTAATATATAATATTTACGCTAATGGACCCTTCCCGTTACACCGAATAACACCCTTTTCGGTAACGATGTAATCCATCTTCACATCGTTATCATCGGTGGGAATATTCTCCGTCTGCTGGCAGGAGAACGCGGCACCTATTTTTGTCACATGCGGGTATCGACTGAGGAAACGATCGTAGTAGCCCGCGCCATAACCGAGTCGGTTTCCTTCAATGTCGAAGGCGAGCATCGGTATGATGACCACCTGAACATCTTCCGGCCGAGCCGGAAGTTCGTGCCCCAGGGGCTCGGGTACATCAAACGTGCTTGGAATAAGGGCCGAGGGATCGGGCAGGTATGAGAGACGGAGACTGCAGGTCTCCCGCTCGATGATAGGCACGACGACCCGCACGCCCCGTCTGTTCAGATCGTTGATGAGACCACTGGTATCGACTTCCGGGACTTTTGATGCATAGACCATAATCGTCTCAAATCCGTTCACGAGATCCAGAAGCCTTCTTTCGATGATCCTGCTGAGGAGAGAGATCTGGGATGAAGAGAGGTGGGATCGGGTCTCCTTTGCCTGCAGGCGGAGGATCGTCTTTGTTCGACTCATCATAGGGAGCTTTGGCAAAACATCAGATAAAGCATACACGTTGGTGCTGGGTATGTTGCCCGGATTGTGGCGGGCAGGGCCCGCTCCGGGGCCGATGAGCGCGGTTTACTCCACTCCGCAGGCATCCCGGAACTGGCGCAGAGACGATGCAAGGATCCTGGTCTTCCCGATCATAGCAGCGATGAGGAGAGTATCAAGGATCTGGTCGCGGGATACGCCTTCTTTCAGGGCAGCCCCTATGTGGACCTTCAGGCAACTGTCAGCTTCGCTCGCAGCGGCCGCTGCGATGGTGACCAGCTCCGCGGTCTTTGGATCGAGGGATTTGGGGCGTGAAGTCTTGTAATCAGCAATAGTTGAGAGCACGAAGATATCAGGTCGGTCCCGGAGTATGGTGAAGATGAACGGTACGATACCAAGTATCTCTTCTATATCTTCTACGATC
>JAAZOW010000040.1 GCA_012797575.1 Methanomicrobiales archaeon
ACCGAATGCATGTACAGGGTATCATGCTGGCATGCCTCGACGAGTGCATCCATGGCTCTCCGGGCATACCCTCTCCCCCGAAACCTGACCGGGGTGAAGACGCCATCCACCTCGTAGCCGTCCGGGTGCCGCCGGCAACGGGCGATCGAGACAAGAGTATCGTCCGCAAAGACCCCAAATATCCTATCTATCCCTGGGTCTGCCTTCAGCTGATGGTAGTCGATCCACAGCTCCTCCGCAAGTGCGAACTCCTCTCTCCGGAGCTCCCGGGTCACTATCCGCAGGTGAATGGGGATTGCCAGCACCAGCACCGGAGGCTTCACACACTCTACGACGCCTGCGGTGACGCTTCCAAGCGGTGCACTCCCGAGGGCATCACGCTTCCCTATGCGCGGTATGATGACCGCGGTGGCACTGATCTCATCTGCCACCGCACAGATGGTGCGAGCCGGGCTCCCGATCCGGATCAGGCTGTGGATCTCCCGTCCAGCGGGCGAGAGGGTAGCCTGGAGGGCATCGAGCCGATCCGCCGCCTCACGCCCGGAATCTGCTTGCGCCGACTCGATGACGTGCAGGAGAACCGCCGTCCCACCATCCACAGGCTCCTCCAGGATCGAGCGGACCTCCGGCGCCGGCATTGAAAGGTCAGTCGGTGCCAGCAGCCGTGAAAAGAGCAGTCCGCTGCCATCCCCTGATCGAGGGATGACCAGAACGTGTATCCTGGCATCGCGGAGCACGGTTGCCGCGACGTTCCCGGAGAAGAGATTTCGGAGCAGTCCCTGGTCTCGGACGCCCATCACGATAAGGTCGGCGCCGGTTCTGGCCGCTGCACCAAGTATTCTCTTCGGGACAGGTGTCTCGTCATACTCCGCGATCATCACCTCTACAGGGATATCCTGCCGCCGCACCAGCTCCTCCATCTGCCGGAGCGGCTCATCGTCAGGCAGGGGTCCGGCCGAAGTTCTGGCGTGGAAGAGGACGACCTCACGGACGCCCGGGACCTCGCCTATCCTCTCAGCTGCGGTGGCAGAAGCCAGAGAGAGGTCTGTAGGTATGAGCACCTTTGTAAACATGGACTTCACATCACACAATCCGGTATCCATCCGGTGGCACATGTATCTCGAACCTTGCACCCTCACCCGGCTTTCCGGTCTCCCGGATCGTCATACCGGTGATGGAGAGGATCTCCCGGACGAAGAAGAGCCCGAGTCCGCCCTCTCCGTCAGCAGTGTACTCAAAGATCTTCTCTTTCTCTGCCTCAGGGATGCCCACACCGTCGTCCTCAACATAGATCACAAGACCACCGTCCTGGATCTGGTAGGTGATGACGACCTCGGATACGGTCTTTCCGTGGCGGATGGAGTTCTCGATCAGGTTAGAGTAGACCTGGTCGAGCATCGGATCGGCGAAGACTTCAAGCCGCTCCACCCAGGGGCGGACCGAGACCCCGGGCAGGAGCAGGCACGACGTCACCTCCCGAACCACATCCTGCAGGGGCTGCCAGCCCGATGGTCTGAGGCCAAGGTTCTGGTAGTCCCGGGTGATCTCTGCGCGCCGTTGGACGAATCGGGCATCTTCCTGAAGCTCCTCTAGATACCGGCGGATGGTATGATCATCAAACTCACTCATGCCCCTGTTGATCCTCCGGAGGAGTGCCGATACTGCCGACATCAGGTCGTTCCGGGTGAGGCGCCCCATCATATTCAGTTTCGTGTTGGCCTGGAGGAGCGCGTCCTCAGCGCTTTTCCTGTCCGTGATGTCGACAAGCGTGAGGATGACCCGCCCGTCCGGGAGCCGGCCACCTGACACAATAACCTGGACGACAGTCCCATCCGGGCGGCGAAGGGCCGTTTCATAGCCATATACGGCTTTATCGGAGCGGACCTTCACCTGGAGATCCCCCCACACACCCGGGTCATCAAGGAACCGGGTGATGGGCTCACCGATGAGGTTCTTCGCAGTAGAGCCGAGGAGCGCCGCGCCCACGTAATTGGCCTCTTCGATGTGGGGGCCGCCGTC
>JAAZOW010000243.1 GCA_012797575.1 Methanomicrobiales archaeon
ATGATCCCATCCGTCTGCTCCTCAATCCGGTCCGCGAGCTCCGGTATGGTGATGCGCTCTTTCTTGACATCGTCCTCACTTGCAGCCCCGGTGAACGCCACCGGCTGGAAGTTGACTCCCCGAACGGTCTTGATGTGCTCTACAGCGTACTTGATGATGGCGCCCACTTCATGGTCGTTCCTGCCGTTGATGACCGTGGGCACCAGCACCACTCCCATACCGCTCTCCTCGCAGTTCGCTATGGCTCGCTGATCGCTTGCGAGTTTTGAGTTAGTCTCCCGGGTAACTCCGTCAAAGTGCAGGTAGACTGTGGAGAGTCCCGCTTCTTTCAGTTCTGCTATGTAGCCGGGTTGTTGTGCGATCCTGATACCGTTTGTCGCGATCTGCACCTGGTAGAGCCCGAGTTCCTTCGCTTTCTCGATGAGCTCGGGAAGGTCGTCGCGCAGTGTTGGTTCGCCGCCAGAAAATTGGATTGCCGGGGCCGGCACAGGTTTCTCTGCGCGTAGCATGCGCATCATATCGACGACCTGATCAAAGGTCGGTTCATAGACGTAGCCACATGCCCGGGCGTTTGCGAAGCAGAAGTCACAGCTGAGGTTACACCGGTTCGTCAGATCGATATTGGCAAGCAACGTCGTTGATCGATGATTTGGGCAGATGCCGCAATCGTTCGGACACCCTGCGGGGGAGACGATCGTATGGGGATTCGAGATACCTTCTCCAATGCACTCGAAAGCGTCGAATCTTCGGTACATCTCTGCGTCCGACCAGTAGAGGGCGCGGTACGTGCCGTGATCTGGGCAGGTGCGGACCAGCCAGACCTTCCCCTCCTCCTCGACGACATCGGCATCAAGCACGTTGCCGCACGTGGGACAGAGGCTCTTTGTCTTTTTTATCAGCATTCTCTCACCTGTGCCCATCATTCTTTTGTATCTCATATTTCGACACTTTAATCTTTATAATTACTGATGGTACTGAATATTGACGTTCGGAGATACTGCCATAGGGTACTGGATCTTTTTGCTGCTGGCTGCATTATGGATTATGATTCCGGCATACGTGCCGAACTCGGCGGCCGCAGTCTTCGGTGGCGGGACGCCCATCGATCTCGGGAAACTGTGGAGTGATGGCAGGAGGGTCTTTGGCGACGGCAAGACATACCGAGGATTCCTCGGCGGCATGTTCTGCGGAATACTTGCGGGGCTCGTCGAGATCTGGGTATGGTCATCGTTCAACCTGACTGCACTCCCGAGGCAGACGCTTCTCTCGATTGCGCTGCTTGCGGCAGGCGCGCTCCTCGGCGATCTGGTCAAAAGTTTCTTTAAGCGGAGGCTTGGTAAGGAGCGTGGCGAGTCCTGGCCTCTGGCCGACCAGTACGATCTGGTTATCGGTTCTTTCGTGCTCATTCTCCTGGTTTATCCCCAGTGGTTGTTTGAGAATATTACGTTACCTATTGCAGCATGGATTGTCATCATCACCCCTATCCTCCATCGGGTGGTGAACATCATTGGCTATTATATCGGAGTAAAAGAGGTACCATGGTAAACCCAATCGCAACGCTGTTACTTGAGAGTGGGGCTATCGAGCTCGGGGACTTTCTCCTCGCGTCGGGAGCCCGGAGTTCTTACTACATCGACATCAAGACCGCGACCACGAACCCGGTTGTCCTAGCGGCAATAGGGAAGACAATTGCCGAGGGTTGGAATTTTGACGTGGTGGCCGGGGTGGCTGTCGGCGCCGTGCCGATCGCCGTCGCCGTCTCGCTTGCAAGCAAAAGACC
>JAAZOW010000294.1 GCA_012797575.1 Methanomicrobiales archaeon
CTGGGCGAGGTCGTTGCCACCAACCTCACCAACTACATCTGCCCACTCATCCGGTATCGGACGATGGATCTCGCCATGGCGGCAACCGGGCCCTGCACCTGCGGTCGGCACTACCCACTGCTCGAACGCGTGGAAGGGAGGCTCCAGGACTTCATCGTGACCGGTAAGGGTGAACTCCTCTCCGGGATCACCATGAACATCGATACCGATGCGTTCGATAACGTTAAACAGTTTCAGTTCTACCAGGAACGAGTCGGGGAGGTCATCCTGAATATCGTGAAAAAGCCGACGTTTGATGATTCAGATGTAGAGTATCTCTATCAGGAGGTGAGTCGGAGTTGTGGTGATGATGTCGTCGTCATACTCAGATACGTCGATAACATCCCGCTCACAGCACGCGGCAAATATCGCTACTTCATCCAGAGCCTGCCAGTCCACTTCGTCGATAGAGATAAGACAAGGGCTGAGAATATGTCCTCAGACATATCGATCTGAAGCGGAGAGATGCAAGTCGACTGCCACCGGCCAAGACCGGTAGCTGGTAGAAGGGGGGAATTTGAATGTCTGCACAATGTTTCCACATCGTTAGCGCAAAAGCCGTCTGGATCGGTCCAATCCCTGGCCGATCGGCTGGTGCAGCTGCTGGCATCGACCGCCTACCCGGAGAGCCTCCGGGCGCGTTAACAGGCGATAGCGGCAGGAAACGTTCTTACAGGCGCTGGTGTGTGGTCGCGCCTACGGTGTTGTCCTTGAGCTACGGTGTACCTCTGGATGGTTCACCGCCCTCCCCGGCTAAGACCAGGAGCCTCCACGCTGAAGAACCATGAAGGCCTGTCTGCTGGAGTGGATATCCGGCGCAAATCCCCTCACCTTGAAAGCGCTAAGCCTGATACCGTCCTATCGGATCTACCGGGAGATGTATACGCTTCTGGGGAGATCCCAGTGGTGGAGCCGGGAAGAGCTCACAGCCTATCAGACAGAGGCACTCTCGCGTCTGCTCGACCACGCCTACGAGAACGTTCCCTACTACCGCAGGGTCTTTGATGACCGAAGCCTCGTTCCCGGCGACATTCAGACTCCCGATGAGCTCCATCTCCTCCCCTTCCTGACCAAGGAGATCGTCCAGACCAACCTCCCCGATCTCAAGGCCCGCAATTACCCGGAATCAGCCTTTGAGTATGTACGCACATCCGGTTCAACCGGAACCCCTATGGGATTTTACTACGAGAAGGGGGTCTCCCGGGCCCGGGAGTGGGCGTTTATGAAGACTCAGTGGGACCGGGTCGGTTACCGGTTCGGCGACAGATGCGTCATCCTCCGGGGACATGTGGTGGATGCAGCGCCGGACGATATCTACTGGAGGCGAGCGCTCTTCGGACGGTGGTTGATCATGTCCTCCCACCAGATGACCGAGGAGACCCTGCCGGCCTATATCCGTGAGATCCGGCGGTTCAAACCCCGGTTCATCCACGCCTATCCCTCCACGGCTGTGATCCTGGCTAGATATATGAGGGAGCACAGGATCGAGCCGCTCCCGACGGTGAAGGCTGTCCTCTGCGGTTCTGAGAATCTCTACCCCTGGCAGCGGGACCTCCTTGCCGAGGCGTTCGGATGCCGGGTCTTCTCCTGGTACGGGAACTCAGAGCAGACTGCGCTTGCTGGGGAGTGCGAGGAGAGTACTCACTACCACATCTTCCCCGAATACGGTGTTGTCGAACTCATCGGACGGGACGGCCGGCCCGTGGAGGGACCGGGTGTGCTGGGGGAGGTCGTCGCCACCAGCCTCACCAACTACGTCTGCCCGCTCATCCGCTACCGTACCCGGGATGTGGCGGTTGCCGCAGCACAGCGGTGTTCCTGCGGAAGGCAGTACCCTCTGCTCGAGAAGGTGGAAGGAAGGCTCCAGGAATTCATCGTGACCCGGGGCGGACACCTGATCTCTGTCACCCCCATCAACTACGAATCGGGAGCTTTTGAGAATATCAGACAGTTCCAGATGTACCAGGAGACGATGGGTGAGCTCATCATAAAGGTCGTCAGGAAACCGGCCTACACCGAGGACGATACCCGGCAGCTGATCCAGGAGCTTCGGTGGCAGCTCGGCGACGGCGTGGACGTCCAGGTCTGTTTTGTTGATGAGATCCCCCGGACAGTGAGCGGCAAGTTCCGGTATCTCATCCAGAAGCTGCCGATCTCGATTCAGGATCTCTGAAGGATCACTCGATGTAGGGGACCACTCTGCGCTTCAACCAGGGTTTGTTGATGATCGAGGTGTATGTCCATTCCGCCAGAGCCCCGACCATATTCCTCCGGGCGACCTCCATGTAGATCTCAAGGTCTGAACAGAACCGTGATTTGAAGAAGTTCAGGTCCGGGGTATTTGCCCCGATGTTCTCGAACGTCCGATAGCCCTCAGCCTTTGCATGCTGGACGAGCAGCCACTGGAGGTACTCGTTTCCAGCATGAGTCCCCTCGATCCTCGGCGTTCCCATCCAGAGCAGGAAACGCTTGTATTCCTGGGTGGCGACTGTCCCCGCGAGCGCACCTTCGCGGTCGTAGAGGTAGTAGGCGGCGATGTGATCCGGGTATGCCCTGAAGAGGTCCTCAAAGTAGCGTCTGTTGATCATCGGGATGTTCATGTCCGGGTGGCTGAACCGTTCAGCAACTGATCTGTACAACGTTGAGATGTCTCTGCTTCGCACAAGGTCCATACCTGCCTCTTCGGCCTTCCTGATTCTGCTACGCAGCTTGTAGTGGAAATTTCCCTGAATGGCTGTACTCGGTTGCGCGAGGTCGATCGTGTAGGTGTAGCGGATGTTTGAGGCATATCCTCTCCAGAGGAACTGCCTGATATCGGTGAGGCCTGGCACGAGGGTTAAGGAGAGGTAATGTGGCGAGATCGCGTTGATCTCAGCTGAAAGATCGCTAGCGACAAGGTCCATGATCGCCTCCCTCTTGCTCTGTTTCAGCGTATCAAATCCCTCTGGCAGTACGAAGCCCTGGTAGGGGATGATCGCTTGCATAGGGGGCGGAGAAAAGAGTGTCTTCACCCCGTGCGTGCTCCTGAAGTAGAGGGGAGTAAGGCAGATGAGCTCGTTGCCCTTGTAAATCCCGTAGGGGAGCAGCGTGTACCCGGTGTGTTGGGCGGTGATCGTTATGTAGTCCCACTTGTGGAAAAGGAGTCCATGCGGGCTTGAATCAACAAATGTATCCCAGATTTCTTTATCCTTCACGATCTCGAGCGTCATGGCACCTGATATCCTGACGATCAGTCATGGCAGACCGCGTCTGTTGCAGGATGCAACAAAGCCTTATTTATACCTTTTCCTGGACGACCATCGACTCCATGGGCCCATACCGTTCTCACGGGATCCTGATGCCGCCTGAGGTCCGGGGAACCCGCCAGGCATATGCGCTCACTCGATATAGGGGATTATCCTCTTCTTGATCCAGGGTTTGTTGACGATGTTACTATAGACCCATTCTGCTGCCCTCCCCACGTTATCTTTCTGGCTCACCTCAAGATGGATGGTGAGGTCTGGGTTGTATTTTGCCTTGTGCATATTCAAGTTCGGGTTATTTGCGCCTGTATTCTCGAATTCCAGAAAGCCTTTCTCTTTTGCATCCTTGATCAGGAGCCACTGGAGGTACTCGTTTGCCGATGTTCCATCGATCTTCGGGCCCCCGACCCAGAGGAGATAGCGTTTGTACTCCTGAGTTGTACCGACGCCCCGAAGGTCTCCGTCCTGGTTGTAGAGGTGATAGATGTGGATATGGTCGGGGTATGCCCGGAGGATGTCCTCGAAGTAGTCCTTTGTAATCACCGGGATATCCATATCAGGTTGTCTGAACCGCTGACGCACCGCCTCGTAGAGGGGAGTTATATCGCCTCCCTCTTCAAGGTAATACCCGTTCTCTGCAAACTTCCTGAGACTCGTCCGCAGCTTCCCGTTGAGGTTCATCCAGAGGGTTTCCAGGGGAGGAGTGAGATCGACCACATAGGAGTAGCTGATCCTGGTCTGGTAGCCCTCCCAGATGAACTGGCGGACATCGTGAAACCCCGGAATAAGTTTTATCGCGAGGTAGTTCGGCGAGAGGAGCTCGATTATCTCCTTAAGCCCTTCTGCAACTACCTGGAGCGCCGACTCTTTTTTGCTCTGCTTCGCCACTGTGTAATCTCTTCCCATCACGATACCGAGGTACGGGATGACCGCCTGCATGGGCGGCGGAGAGAGCGCGACGGAAAGGCCGCCCTTTCGCTTGCAGAAGATGGGAAATGCAGCAACGAGTTCCTCTCCTTTGTAGATCCCGAAGGGGTGGGCCGTGTATCCGGTGTGGCGTTCCGTAATCTTTAAAAAGTCCCACCGATGAAAGAGGAGCCCGGATGGACTCTCATCGATGAAGGTGTCCCATATCTCCCTCTCTGTGACAATCTCTACTGGCAAGCTCATCTTCCCCCGCTCTTGCTGGAGAGATCCAGCAACTCCCTACTACCCGCGATCATCTAAATA
>JAAZOW010000322.1 GCA_012797575.1 Methanomicrobiales archaeon
ATACTGCGAGGACTGCATCGCCGAAGAGCACGAGGGGATCGTCGATGAGAGCATCAGGAGACTCTGCCGGCACATGGACCTTGTCCGCCCGTCTATGGAGGCTGCCGGGATCGATGTCTTCTCCACCATCAAAAGCGCCGGATGGGACCTGCATGTCATCCCTTGTAGGGACCTCGAGTACGGGAAGATCGTCCATGGGAATGTCGTATCGGTGGGGCTTGTGCTCATCGAGTGATGCAATTCCGTCCCTCAACGATCCCGTAGACCCCGGATGGGCCCCCCGGTCATACTCAGAACGTCGTCATCCCTCCCCAGGTAGCACTCACCTCTCTGGTGCAGCTCTCGCAGGTGTAGGCTGGACGATCCCGCAGAACGATCAACCGGGAAAGGGTGGATGGCGGGGGGCTTCGCCATGCACGGGGCGGCATCCTTCTTGCAACCAACTCCCCCACAACCTTTTTCTGTTGCACTTCCGATACCAACGCCATACACACCCAAGGAGGTAGTATACGATTGGTCAATTTTAGACATGCACTCATTGGAGAAGCGCTTGTCGGCGAAGGGCCGGAGGTTGCCCATATCGATCTCGTCATCGGAGAGAAGGGGAGCAGTGTAGAGCAGGCTTTCGTCGCAGCGCTCGCATCGCCGGCGCGGGGCCATACACCGCTCCTTGCCGTCCTCACCCCGAATATCCCGGCAAAACCCCCGACCCTGATGGTCAACAAGGTCACGATCAGGAATGCAGGCCAGGCTCTCCTTATCTTCGGTCCAGCACAGGCCGCTGTCGCGAAGGCGGTGGTGGACAGCGTTGCGGGGGGCATAATCCCAGAGTCTAAGGCTGATGACCTGTTCATCATAGCGTCGGTCTTCATCGAGTGGGATGCAGCCGATAAGAAGAAGATCTACGACTGGAACTACGAGGCAACAAAGATCGCCATCCGCCGGGCGATCACGGGCGAACCGAGGATGAAAGAGGTGCTCGCAGCAAAAGATACTGCAAAGCATCCATTCGCGTAGAGCACCAGAGGGCGGCGTAGAGCACCAGAGGGCGCTTTCCCCCTCTCTCTTTTACTTTGCGAGAATGCTCTGGTCGCGAGATCGGGGGCGGGCACTCTACCCTCGTCATTGTGTGGTCTTGCTGAGGCGTAAATAGTTGTCTGGATGCTCCAAGTCTGCAGGTCAGGTATCAACGCGGGCGATCGATGCCAAAAGTTACTCCATGGCCTCCGCCCTGTGTCACCTGCCGCCACTCCTGAAGATCGTTGGTGCCCGGTCCGGGGAGCAGGTGGATAAGAAGGTTCAGGCCACGAAGGCCCTCCCTGCTATCGAGAGGCAGCGGCTCCTCCCCGGGGCTGAAGGCCATAACGGTCACCTCTCACCCGACTCACGCCCGCCCCACCGTCGGATCCTCCGGATGATCGCGCGGACGATGTCCAGGAAGTTTGCAAGGTACGTCTCTTTCGCCTCAAGCCTCCGCCGGAGCACAGCCTCTTCAGAGAGGAAGAGGGATTTGAGGTTGTGTATATCCTCTTTTGGCGAGTAGTAGAGGTAGATTGGAATGCCGGCGAGGATGGTCAGGATCCCTGCGACTTTATCAAAGGTTGTGGTGGAGAAGAGGAGGAAGAGACAGATTGCAATGCCTGCAAGGGGGAGGATATGCTGGCCGCGGAGCTTTGTGGCATGGTCATCCCGGAGCACTATGAGTGCAAAGCAGGTGAGCAGGAATGAGAATGCGAGGCTGAGGATGGCAAACGATATCAACCCGGAGAGGTCCCCGATGTTTGAGAGTATGAACGCCGCGGCTCCCTGGACGATGAGGACGATATGGGGTGTGCCGTAACGCGGATGGATCCTGGCAAACGCCCGGGGGAAGAGGCCGTCGATTGCCATCGCGTACGCGAGCCGGGCACTGCCGAGCATTCCGGACTCATTCGATCCCGAGACCGAGAAGAGGGCTCCAACCGTCATGATGAGGACCCCTGCCGAACCGAAGAGGACGGTGCCGGCGATGACAAGCGGCACGGCGCTCTGGTCGAGCTCGGTCCAGTTGACGACCCCGAAGAGCACGAAGTTTGTGAGGAGGTAGAAGAGAGAGACTATCAGCATCCCGCTGGTGATGGCGCGGGGGATGGCTTCCTGCGGGTTCTGCACCTCACCGGCCGGAAGCGTCCCCAGCTCAAACCCGGCGTATGCCCAGAAGATCAAGACGAGGGCATGGGCGGCATTCCCAAGCCCGAACGGGAGCAAGGGCGTGTAGTTTGCAATGACCACCTCCGGTCGGGTGATGAAGAATCCAAACCCTACCACGATGAGGAGGAGCAGGGGAGCGAGTTTGATGAGCGTGAGAGCATCGTTCACCATCCCTGCGGCCCGGACACCAACGATGTTTACGAGCGTCAGGGAGGCGATGAAGAGTAACCGGACGGTCACCTCTGCAACCGGTGTGAGCGGGACGAGCGCCTGGAGATAATTCGTGAATGCTATCGCAAAGACCGGGAGCGCAAGGAGTTCGGCTATCCACATGCTCCAGCCGGTGAGAAAACCGTAGAAGTCATCAAACGCCTCTGAGACGTAGGCGAACGGTCCGCCGACGCGAGGGACGTAGTAACTGCAGTAGGCAAAGACCATCGCGATCGTTGCGGCGAAGAGCCCGGCCACCGCCCAGAGAACGATCGAGAACGGACCAACAAGGCCAGCGGTGAGGGCGGACGCTATGTAGATGTCAGCGCCGACGATCGCCCCGACGATGATGTTTGTCAGGTCGAACTGCGAGAGCCCCCGCCGCAGTTCCATGGTGACAGGGGGGAGGCGGTGATGGTTATAAAGACTCCGCACCCATCTGCCCCAGGAAGCCCTGCCGGCCGAACACGCAGATCGATTGCATCAAGATCACGAAGTAGTTCTACATTCTGGAGATGAGGGAGCGAGGGGAGATCTAGATCCGAGGATAAAAGATTCCTCGATGAAAAACATATTTTGCGATCCGGTCCGGGGTATCCGTATCGACGACCAACAGATCAGTACTTCTCAGTAGCCGGTAGACCGCCAGACAGGGGGATATGACAACGACCATCGCTATGATCGCAGGAGTGATCTTTTTCAGCACGAGTAGCACCAGATCCAAGGTGACAACGCCGGCGAAGATCGCTACAACTATGGCGGCGCCCGTGACTGTGGCGAAGTCGGTCGGCAGGACCAGACTATACAGGTAAACCGCTATGACGCCGATCATGAACACCATCCAGAGGTAAGCAGTCGTTATGACCATGCCTAACAGCCACCCGGGTTTATTCTCCGTTGACACTCCTCATCCCTCCTTCATGATCGATATAATCTCGTCGCTTAAAAATACTATCGACAGGACGATCGACATGAGCACGAAGATTATGTACAGAGTGATCAATCCGATCTCTGAGATCTGACTGATCAGTGCAAAAAAATCCCCATGAATGTATACCTAATAGGATTGCCAGTTGTTCGAGAACCCATACCCCTGCGAAGAGACAGCCGACAATGATCGTGTCAAAGACGATCAAACAGACAACGAAGAGCGTGAAATATATCTTTTTCCTGATCACGCTTGCAAAGGGCACCATCAATACCAATGTATTCTCATCACTGGATTAAGATGTCTACCCGGCCTAGCGCATCATGCCACCATATGGCGTGACACCAACTTCAGGAAGGATGAACACAAAAGAAGGATGATTCGAACCTGAGGTTAAGATGCGCCGACCGGGATTCGAACCCGGGTTTAGGCGTTGGCAACGCCTAGTGATAACCACTACACTATCGGCGCACATCCGTGCTCTGCACTGTGTGCCCTACAAGATGGGATTTTCTGAATATTAAGCCTATCGAATCGCGGCCTGGATCGAGCGGTGCCGTCCCCGGAGGATCGGTGCGCCGGCCCCATCCCCCGGGGGAGATCCTCGCCACACATCCGCGCACGGGAACCGAAGGCACCTACCGTCGCCTCTGCCAGCGAAGCGCGCTTCGGATGTTCCTCTCCAGAAGTATCCATAATCCCGGTATCAGAACCAGAATGAAGATGGCCGTGGCGTAGGCAAATGTGTCGGCGGAGAAGAGCAGGAAGTTGAAGATACCATGGAGCACCATCGCGAGAGCGAGCCCCCGGGCGATGATAGCTGGCCGTCGTTGAGCGGCTGTGAATTTGGCGCGACCAAGGGCGTAGCCCCAGACGCTGGAGAAGAGTGCGTGCCCGGGAACCGAGAAGATCGCCCGGATGGCGACCGTGCCGAGGGCGAGCGACGGGGACGCTGCGTATGCCGCAAAGACGTAGAGGACATTTTCGAAGGACGCAAGCCCGAGGGCTGCAGAAGCGGCGTAAACGATACCATCCATCGGTTCATCAAACTCAACATCGCGATAAATGAATCGACGCACAACCCAGAACTTCCCGTACTCCTCGACGACGGGCGCGATGACGACTCCCATGATCACCGGGGATGCGATGAAAAGCCCAAAGAATCCCTCGATGAAGGCCACAGGAATCGTGATGAGGGCGCCGATGAGGAAGATCTTTATGATGAGGGCCGCCGGCTCAGGCTCGAATTTATCCCTATGGTAGAAATACCATACCCAGAAGACCCCCGGGCCCAGCGCCAGAGCAAGGATCACCAGTGGCTCGATCTCGATCATTGTCCGGTTGGAGCCACGTCGTCATCACGCAATAGCCTTTCTCATCCCCGGAACGGAAAGGGGGGGTTACCCCGGGAGGAGTTGGTACTCGGGTTTAAGCCCTTCTAGAACCAGCAGAGCGTAATATCGGAAGAACGTGATGAATGGCACCGCAATTAGGAGCGCGACCGGGATGGTGATGATGAGGTAGGGTATGAGGAGACCGAGGAGCAGGCTGATATTCGCCCCCTGGGATATGGCGAGTAGTGCGAGCCCGATGAGCGCAAATGGTATCGCAATGACCACCATCGCAATGATGACCAGGATCGTCTGCACGATCGCGGCGACGAGCCCGAGCACAAACCTGGTGACGACATAGACGACGATCTGCCAGATCTGAGAGGTGATCACCCCGATGAGTCGACGCCAACCGGCGATTATGCCACAATCCTCGCGGATCATGATCGGAACGACGAAATCGGTGGTCAGGAGGAGGGCGAGCCCGAAAAGGATGGCGGCAACCAGAATGAGCGGTATGAGCACGATAAACATGAGCGGCGTAAACATGAGCGGCGTGGCAGCACCGGTCCTCGCATATCCTATGAGCATGAAGCCGAACGCTATCACGGCAAGGAGCATGGCCACGATGAGGGCTACCTCAAAGAGGAAGAGCCGTACTCCTTTGCCGAGCCTCTTCCCAAAGTATCGCCTGATGTGGATATCTCCGGTTGAGAGCATATCGACAAAGACAAACTGCATCGTTGTGCCAATAAACATCCATACGATGCCGATCGCAAGCAAAATTGCAATAATTCCCACCAATACAGTCGCCAACGCCATACCAGAGATGCCGGGGATACCGGATATGGATCCGACCGTGAGATCGCTCCCATCGAACTGATACTGGAAGGTGTTTGGCACACTGATACCACCACCCACAAAGAGCGCAATTACAGCCAGGCGGAGCCAGATCCCCCACTTCACCGGCCAGAGCAGGTCTTTTGTGCGATGGAAAGCATTCTCCAGCCTGCTGAACGCAAACATCTCTTCCGTCATATTTGTAGTAAAGAGAAGGATATCTTTGCAATTAAGTTTGTGGGACTGAAGAGATAGAGCCGGAGGCCCCCGGCTCAAAGACCGGGGATAGAAACAAAATCCCTCTGTTCCTGCAACAGTTTTATTATGTTCAGGAGTAGTAATATTATGTATCAGCATATGAGGCATTCGTACACAGTTGAGGACGCCGGCACGAACCCTATCGAGGCCGATCCAAGAGACGGAGCACAGATGCGTGTCTGAATTATGGAAAGGCTGCAAACGAGGACACTTCCAATTACGATCTACAGGTGTTTGCGTTACGGATTTGCCACCGATAGAGAATGTAGCGTTGCGGTGAATACTCACCGCATGGGATGGGACTTGCCTGCCCACCAGACCTACAGGGGTGATACCTCTCCATCATACCCCTGTGGTGCGTACCATCGATGATGGCCGGGGGGTCCCGCCTGAAAGCGTGAGGTAATTTACTGTAGTCGGTTTACCATACTGTGGAAGAATGATCCCTCTCATGCTCGATCTGGTGAACAGGAAGGTGCTTATCTTTGGCGGAGGAGATGTTGGTGCCCGGAAGGCTGCGTATTTTGAACATGAAGCGGAGGTGATCGTGATCAGCCGCTCTTTCTCCCCTGCTCTCGACGCTCTCGCAATCGAGCGGCAGGAGATGGATCTCTCGACCCTCCCGGACGGGTCGCTCAAGGATCTCCTGAAGGATGCATTCCTCGCGGTCGCGGCGACGTCGGATCCGCGACTCAACGACCGGATCGGGAGACTCTGCACTGAGACCGGCGTCCTCTTCAACAATGCCGCTGGAAAGCCCGGCGATATCACCATCCCGTCGATCATCCGGGGCCGCAACTACCTGGTCGCGATCAGCACCTGCGGAAAAGGCCCCGCCGTGTCACGCTACCTTCGCATGCAACTCGAGGCGGAGTATGCGGATCTCGATCGAATGATCGATCTTCAGGATGAGATGCGCTCGATGCTCAAGGATACTGAATCGGTGCAGGCAAAACGATCTCAAGTCCTCTGGAGTATACTCCGGGATGAGGAGATCTGGAGGGCGCTTGCCTCCAATTACGATCAAGCGCGCGCTATAGCGATGGAGAGGTACCTCCATGCCTGACTCTTCAGCCCCTCCGCTGGCGATTGCCGGCCTGAACCATCATGCCGCTGATATCGCCACACTTGAGGCGTTCCGATTCCCTGACGAGGAAGCGTTCCTCCGTGAGGCGCGGGAGAGGTTCAAGGGCGTGCTCCTGCTCCAGACCTGTAACCGCGTCGAAGTCCTGGTGGAGGGTGATGCCAGGAGCCTTGAAGATTTCCTGCAGGAGCAGGG
>JAAZOW010000010.1 GCA_012797575.1 Methanomicrobiales archaeon
ATCCTCGGATTTACGGGCCTCATCATCGACCGCATATTCCGAAACTACGTTGATGGGCGGCTTTTGCGGTGGCATGCCGGGGAGGTGGTATAGGATGGGCGATGTCTCGATCCAGGGCCTCGGCAAAGCCTTCCCGAAAGACGACGGCACCGTCACCCAAGCGCTCGAGGATGTCACCCTGAAGATCGAGGACGAGGAGTTCATCTGCCTGGTCGGACCGTCGGGGTGCGGGAAGACGACGCTACTCCGGATCATCGCGGGACTTGAGATCCCTTCAACGGGGAGCGTGGCGGTCGACGGTCACGATGTCACCGGCCCGGACCCGAAGCGGGGGATGGTCTTTCAGGAGTATTCCCTCTTCCCCTGGCGCCGGGTCATCGATAACGTCGCCTTCGGCCTCGAGATGAAAGGCTTCAAGAAGGACGAGTGCCGGAGGACAGCGGACCACTACATCGATATGGTAGGCCTCTCCCAGTTCCGGGATTCCTATCCCTACGAGCTCTCAGGTGGAATGCGGCAACGGGTGGCGATAGCGAGAGCGCTCGCAAACGACCCCGACGTCCTCCTCATGGACGAACCCTTCGGGGCGCTGGACGCCCAGACGCGGAACCGGATGCAGAAAGAACTCCTCTCACTCTGGAAGGAGACGAAGCAGACGATCATCTTCGTCACCCACAGCGTCGACGAGGCGGTCTACCTCGCCGACCGGATCATCGTACTGACCCGGAGGCCGGGAACCATCCGTGAGATCATCTCCATCCCCTGGGACCGGCCACGGGATCGCACCAATGCCGAGTTCGCGGAGGTGCGGCGGCGGGTGCTTGAGATGATCAATTAGACCGTAGCTATCGGGTAAGGTTTATTAGGGAAAATCCCCATTTTATAGAGCACTCATAGATCGGCAGGAGTTTTTAACGATGGTACGAAAACCAGCGAAGATGTACAGAAACCTCGCAAAAATGGCATATACACGCAGAGAATACATGGGCGGCGTGCCGGGCAGTAAGATTGTACAGTTTGATATGGGCAACCTCACCCAGGACTTCCCCGTCGAGCTCTCCATCGTCGTCGAGGAAGCCTGCCAGATACGCCACAGCGCCCTTGAAGCCTCGCGTATCAGCGTCAACCGGCAGCTCGTCAAAGGGGTAGGAAGAGCAAATTATCACTTCAAACTCAGGACGTACCCCCACCACGTCCTCCGCGAGAATAAGCAGGCAACCGGTGCAGGGGCAGACCGTGTCTCTGAGGGCATGCGCCGCGCCTTCGGGAAGGCCGTCGGCACCGCCGCCCGGGTCCAGCCCGGTCAAAAGGTCTTCTCCGTCTGGGTAAACCCCCAGCACATCGATAAGGCAAAGGCCGCTCTTCAGCGCGCCATCTATAAGCTCCCGACCCCCGCAAGGATCGTCGAGGAGCGGGTAGCAGAAGCGTAAAAGGCCTCGCATTCCGCCCACCTTTTTTCATAATCGACCGGCCCACCGGCGGCGTATCTGGTACCTGCGGGAATATAGATATTTATGTTCTCCTCCTACCAGTAGTAATGATGATCAATCCGGCACTCTCAGACGCGCTGGCAGATGCTACAGAAAGAGCCCTTGCTGAGGCTGAGATCCGGCTTCCCCCCGACGTGCTCGCGGCGCTCCAGAGGGCGGCCGAGGTTGAGAGTGACGAGGGCGCACGATCCGAACTCGCTACGATCCTCGAGAATGTTGCGCTTGCTGAAGAGCGCCAGGTGCCTATCTGCCAGGATACCGGTGTGCCGGTGGTCTACATCACCCTCCCCCCCGATATACCGCTCTCATCCGCCATCTATGACGGGGTGCGGGAAGGGGTGCGCCGGGCAACGGTCGCAGTTCCGCTCCGCCCAAACGTCGTCGACCCGATCACCCGGAGAAACACCGGGGATAACGTCGGTCTCGGTATGCCGGCCGTCCACGTGACGCCCGGGGAGAGGTTTACGGTGACTGTACTCCCGAAGGGCGCGGGTTCTGAGAATGCATCGAGGCTTGGTATGCTCCTCCCTTCGCAGGCAGCCGATATACCGAAGTTTGTCGCCGAGACGATGCTCGTCGCGGGGGGAAGACCATGTCCGCCAGTCTTCCTCGGTGTCGGGATCGGGGGGACATTTGATGGGGCAGCCGCGCTTGCAAAGGAGGCTCTCCTCCTCCCGGTCGACACCATGGATGGGTACGAGCAGGAGATATGCGATGCGGTCAATGCCCTCGGTATCGGGCCAATGGGGCTTGGAGGGGACACGACCGTGCTCGCCGTGAAGGTGAAGCGTGCTGACTGCCACACCGCCTCTCTCCCGGTAGCGGTGAACGTACAATGCTGGGCCTGCCGTCGGGCGACCGTGGAGGTCCGCCTATGATCGATCTTGTAACACCGCTCGGTGCTGAGGTCCTCGATCTCCGGGCAGGTGACCGGGTGACCCTCACCGGGACGATCTACACCGCCCGGGACGAGGCGCATATACGGATGATGGAGGAAGGTATCCCCTTCACCCCTGAAGGAGCCGTGGTCTACCACTGCGGCCCGGTGGTGCAGGATGGAAAGCTCGTCGTCGCAGGGCCCACCACGTCCGCGCGGATGAACGCACTCACCGGGTTCCTCATCGATGCCGGTATCCGCGCTCTCATAGGGAAAGGCGGTATGGGGCCAGAGGTGGTCAAACAGCTCCGGGGACGCGCCGTCTATCTCGCGTTCACAGGGGGGTGCGCCGCGCTCGCCGCTGCGCACATGAACCTTAAAGGCGTCTATTTTGAAGATCTCGGAATGGCCGAAGCGATCTGGATCGTCGAAGTCGACCGCCTGCCGTTGACGGTTGGGATCGACGCACACGGTGACGATCTCTTCGAAGCCGTGCACGAGAAAGCGAAAACACAATTTCATCAGCAATTCAATATCAAGCAGGGTACTGCCCTATGAAACTCGTCATCGATGAAAGCCGCTGCAAGGGGTGCAACCTCTGTGTGCTGGTCTGCCCATACAGGATATTTCAGGAAGGAACTGAACTCAACAGCCGGGGGGTCGTCGCCCCGGTCCTCGATCGCCCTGAGCGATGCCCGAACTGCAGGCTACAGTCCCTCTATGGCCGGGTACTCTGCGGCGTCTGCCACATGATCTGCCCTGATCAGGCGATCTCCTGGGTCAGGGAGAAGCCGTTTGAACCTCACCAGGTTGAGGTGGAGTTTTGAGCGGGCTCGAGTTCATGCAGGGGAACGCCGCCTGTGCGGAAGGTGCGATCGCCGCCGGATGCCGATTCTTTGGCGGCTACCCGATCACTCCATCGACCGAGATCGCCGAGACCATGGCCCGGAGGCTCCCGAAGGTCGGCGGCGTCTTCATATCCATGGAGGATGAACTCGCAAGCATCGCCGCGGTAATCGGGGCTTCCTGGACGGGCACGAGGGCCATGACCGCCACGAGTGGCCCAGGGTTCTCTTTGATGATGGAGAATATCGGCTACGCGGCCATGACCGAGACGCCGTGCGTCATAGTCAACATCCAGCGAGGAGGTCCGAGCACCGGCCAGCCGACCCGGGCGGCACAGGGCGATATGCTCCAGTGCCGGTTTGGATCGCACGGTGACTACAGCACCATCGCGCTCACCCCGAACTCGGTCCAGGAGATGTTTGACCTGACGGTGAAGGCATTCGACCTCGCTGACCGGTTCAGGGTTCCCACATTTCTCATGTCCGATGAGATCGTCGGCCATATGCGGGAGCGGGTGACCATCCCCGACTCGGTCAAGACCGCCCCCCCGGCTCCCCTTGCACAAGACTCACTTCCCTTCGAGGCCGGTGATGACGGCGTCCCGGGCTTTGCGCCATTTGGGTCAGGCCGATCGATCCACGTGACCGGGCTCACCCACGATGAGCGTGGCTACCCTGACACGACCGACCCCCTCGCGCATGACCGCCTCGTGCGCAGGCTTGTCTCGAAGGTCGAGTCAGCGCGACACGATATAGCCGACTACGAGGTCACAAACCCCGATGCCGAGACGGTCTTTATCACCTACGGCCCGCCGTCCCGGACGGTCGAGCAGGTCATGCATGACCACCCCGATGATGGAGTCGGCCACCTCCGCCTCCGGGTCGTCTGGCCGTTTCCTGAGTTTGCACTCCGGGAGTTTTCCGGCGCGAAGGTCTTCCTGATGCCGGAGCTGAATATGGGGCAGATGGTGAGGGAGGTCCAGCGTCACGTCGATCAGCCGGTCATATCGATCCCGAAACTCGGGGGAGAACTCCACACCCCCGCCGAGCTTCTGCAGGCTCTGGAGGCGCACCGATGATCGCGCCTGACTGGTTCAGGGAGGATCGGCTCCCCCACATCTACTGCACCGGGTGCGGCAACGGGACGGTCCTCAACTGCACCCTCGCGGCGGTGGAGGAGATGGGCTGGAGACAGGACGAAACAGCCTTTATATCGGGGATCGGGTGCTCAT
>JAAZOW010000229.1 GCA_012797575.1 Methanomicrobiales archaeon
CTACACAAGCGGCACATGAAAACAATACAGTACAGTGGTTCGGAAACTATACCCTGAAAGCCGGTTCACGGATGAGCGCCTCTGATGATGCATTTATAGACCTTTGTGGTGTACTCCTACCAGAGGGTTTAGAGAATCTAAATTCAAAGACGAAGGGTGAGTTCCTTGGGGCTATAACCGAAGAACAGTGGGAGAAGATATTTGGAGACAAAGATGCAACTGTTAAGTATGGAGTAGCTTTAGCTTGTACAGATTCATCAGATTATGTCTTAAAAGGAAAGCTTAGCCAAATTACTGCTGATGCGGCTCTTAAGGAGGCGTTAAAGACTGCACTGCCTACGACAGATGACAAAGCTTCCTTCTATGCAACAGCCAAGGATAAGAACTGGCGCTTCGGGCAGACGATCATGTACGGTGACGGCCTCGGAGGCATCACCGTGTCCCCTGGTGACCGTGTCACCGTGTCGATCGTCCATACCCCATCCGGTCAGACCATGTTTACGAAGACCGTCACGGTGAAGGGAGCATAACGATGAATACGAGAGAAGAATCACGGGATGCAGCGGTATCGCCGGTCATCGGCGTCATGCTGATGCTTGTCGTAACCATCGTCATTGCAGCGGTGGTCTCCTCCTTTTCGGGAGGGTTGGGTACGGCGAAGGATACCACGCCGACGATCACCTTCAAGGCCGATCTGAGCGTAGAAGATGGTCTCACCATAACATGCCTTGGTGCCACTCCCGGCAAGGATGTGAATTTCGATGTCTGCATCGGTACCAGCGATACCAACTGGTATAAAGTTGGATCGGGCTCCACGGGTACCTTTAGCCCCGGGTCAAGCATCAACTACAATGCAAAGAAACTTGACCAGGGATTCATCGATGCATTTGGAGACTTTGGAGGGTATGAGAATACCGGAATGTACGTGCCGAATCCGAGCTTTATCGGCAAGACCTACACCGTCCAGCTGATCAGTGAGGATGCCGGTATCATCGGGAAAACACATGCCGTCCTCACGGCATAACTGCTCAACTACCAGATAAACCTTTTTTTTGAGGGGGGCTGCACGCCCCTGCATTGGAGCGGGGGAGATCACCTCGGATCGACCGGATCGCCGACTTCGAGTTTCTTCACCTCTCGCGGCAGGAGGCCCCGGCCCTCCTGCGGCGAGGAAGTGTGCCCCCGTGGGCGTGATAGCTCCCCCTCGGTCCACAGCATGCGGCGGGACCACCTTCATGCACGCCTCGTACAGCGACCCCCCGCGTCCGCATGGCCGTGAACAGATCGACGCGCCCGGCCTCTGGCGCTCGTTGAGCACGGCTGAGAGCCATCAGGCAGTGCAGGAGGGTTTGGGCAGAAGACCCGGAGGCGCGCCAGAACCACGACGACAGGGGGGAGTCCTGCCGGAGCAACTCCGTCCCACCTGCCGGGGGTGTTGATCTCACGAAGAAATAGTAATGGTAGGGGCGGGTTCGGGAGGTCGTTCCCGCCCCCCCTCTGGTTTGCCACCCTCCCCGGGCATCCGGTATGATCCCCATCCAGTGCGTTTCCTTTCCTCTTCCCGGATGCCTGGGGTTTTTCTGTTGATGAAAGAGAGGATTTCAAGGCTCGATTGAAACCTACGTTGGCTATGACGACAACAAAGATACCACTCTGGTGTTCTGGTTCACCGCTCCATTCCCTTGTTATCCATTGATGCCCCGCTATCGCGGTGGCACCACATATACAGTATAAATTATAACTATTTAACTTTACCTATTTGTTAATTAAATTTGGTTTACTATAGGGCATCACGAAGCGGCAGCCCCCCGGGGGACCAGGAAGGCTTTTCCCCGCTCCGGCGCAAGAGATCCCGTACCCATGAACCACGACCTCAAGGCAGCAGTCCTTCGCCGGTGCCAGGAGATGGAGATCCCGCTCGTCGGGATCGCGAGCACGGATCGGTGGGAAGATCCGCCGTTCGAGCCCTGGATGCCCGAAGATTTCTATCCGCAGTCGATATTCCCCGATGCCCGATCGGTGATCGTCATCGGCCTCCCGGTCCACCTCCCGGTGCTTGCGACCGCCCCCTCGATCTACTACCACGAGCTGTACAAGACGACAAACACCCTGCTCGACCAGTACACCTACCGGCTCGCATCGTTCCTCAACAACCATGGCTACCCCTCGGCCTTCGTCCCCCGGGACGGCTACGGGGGCGTCGAAGCCCTCCGTGAAAACCCGGTCGCTTTCTTCTCGCATCGGCACGCCGCGCTTCTCGCCGGGCTCGGAACCTTCGGCGTGAACAACGCCCTCTTAACGCCGGAGTACGGCCCAAGGGTGCGGTTCGGCTCGGTCCTCACCGCCGCCGCCCTCCCCCCCGACCCCCTGCAGGAAGATGACCTCTGCACCCGGTGCATGAGGTGCGTCCAGGCCTGCCCCGCAGGAGCGCTCGATGGGCGGGACTACCCCGAAGGACTCACGGATAAGGTCGCCTGCACCGCAAACAGTGCTGAACTCGCCCGGCGCCGCATATCCCCCTGCGGCATCTGCATAGCGGTCTGCCCGGTGGGGAAGGACCGGCACCAGTACGGTGTCGCCGATGATGAAGATCCCCAGTACCGCCGGGCCCGGGAGCACGTACAGAGGTATGGGGGGTTGTAGGACCCCCCCCTCAGAGACCGAACTACTCTTCCTCTGCCTTCTTCATCAACCGATCCATTATCTCCGGAGCCCGATCCCGAAGACCGAACCCGACGATGATCGCAATCGCCGCTCCAAGCCCAAGCGCAAGTCCCCAGGCAAGCGGAACGACGAAGACGTAGATGATCGAGAGATCGAGCAGAAGCTGCTGGAGCGCGAGGATGACGACGACGAAGTAGAAGAACGCCCGTAGCAGTATCGTGACCACCCCGAACCCCTCGATCCGCCGTGTCTTCCCCATGCTCTCAAGGAAGTCCATGAGCCAGTCAACCAGGATGATCCCGATGACCAGGATCAGGATGAACGCTATGATGTTCGGGATATAGGCTCCGATGACCGCGACCGCAATGGTCAGGGGTGCGATCTGGAGGACGCTGATAGCCGCGAGGATTGCGGTGAGGTAGATGAGCCAGCGGACGATGAGCTCGAATAGGTGGGCGGTGCCCGCCCCCGACTGTTCGATGTATGCCCCAACAGAGGTCTTCCTGAGCGCACTATCGACGCCGATCCGGTTCAGGATCCCGGCAACGATCTTCCCAATAACACGCCCCAGTATCCAGCCTATGATGAGAATGATGATTGCTGCTATGATGCTTGGCACATACAGGACAAAATTACCGATCAGCTCCTGAATCGGTTCAAACGGCGCCGTTACCTGTGCCGCGAGATCTTCGTTTACCACGGTATAACCACCGGGGCAGGGATAGGGAAGGTCCTATATTAATCTGATGGACTCCCATGTCCCACCACCGCCCGGGAGATCAACGTCATTCCGCCCGGGAAAACTCTATCATGTTCCGACTGGGGCCTGTATGGCGGTGCATGAGCGCAAGCACCGCCGGCATCACGACGATCGCCCCAACAAGCGAGAACCCGACGGATATGACCGTCACGACACCGAAGTTGCTGACGATGTTGAACGTCGAGAGGGTGAGCGCAGAGAACCCGAAGACCGTCGTCAATCCCGAGACCGTCACAGCGGTCCCGATCTTCTGTACAGCGGTCTGGATGGCCTCAAGGAAGTCCATGCCCCGGGCGAGCTCCTCCTCGCACCGCTCCATGATCAGGATGGTGTACTCAGATGCGACCCCGATCGTCATCGACCCGAGGACGGCGGTCAGCGGGGTGTAGTCCAGCCCGAGGAGGTACATGATCGCCCCGTTCCAGCCTACGATGAAGACGATCGGGATAACCGGTGATATAGCTCCAAACTTCCTGTAGACCATGATCAGGAACCCGAGGATGAAGGCGAACCCGATCATGGTCATATACGTCCTCGACTCGCTGATATCATCCATAACGGCGGCGAACATCTCCATGGAACCGGTGATCTTGACCGTCACGCCGGCCGGCGGAGCATTCCACACCACATCGCTCTGCACCCTCTTGACGAGATCGCGGGCGACGCTCATCTCCATATCGACCGTCGAGAAATCGATCACCGTCTCCATATTCCCGTTGAGGTGGTGCTCCAGGGTCGCATCCGGGATCCGGGCGATGACATCATCGACCTCTCCCCTGGTCGAGGGCAGCACTCCGTCGTTGTACTCCCGGATCAGGGTTGTGATGCTCGCAACCCCGGTGATCTTATCGTTATGCTCTGGCTCGTAGGCGCCGAACTCGTCTATCCAGGCGAGTGTCTCCAGGGAGAGGACGTCATCCGCGATCACGATGACCGGGATGCTGTCAGGCGAACCCATCGTCCGGGTGACCTTCTCCAGACTCTGGAGAGCCGGCATGTCGTGCGGGACGAAGGTCTTTTCATCCGCGCTGATGGGGACGCTCTGGTCGAGGTAGTATCCCCCTGCCGCGACCGACAGGAAGAGCAGGATGACCGGAAGAGGATGTTTTGCGACGGTATAGGCCAGCCGCCCGAGGGCGCGGTCGTATCGTTCGAGCGGAGAGGATCCGCTCTCCGGGGCGCCGGACGCTTGCGCCCCCTTCTTCGGCCGGTAGTTCGTGAGGATCGCAAACGCAGGAACGATGATGAGCGCTGCGATGTAGCAGGAGACGACCCCGATGGTGCAGACCATCCCAAAATCTGCCACCATCGGCACCGGAGCAAAGAACATGGCGATGAACCCAAGCGATGTCGCCACCATCGCGATCAGGACCGAGGGGCCGAGGTTCACGACCGTGGCCCATATGGCCTCCGGGATCGCGCTGTGCCGGATCTCTTCGTCGAACCGGGCATGGAACTGGATCGCATAATCGATCCCTATACCGATCAGCACCGGGAACGCCCCGACCACCACCATGCTGACCGGGATCCCAAAGAGGCCCATGAACCCAAAGGTCATGATGAGCCCGACCGCGACGACCCCGACGGGGAGGAGGCTGTAGCGGACGTGGGAGAAGAGGAGGGTGACCGCGAGGACCATGAGGAGCATGGCTGCAAGGATCAGAATACCTATCTGCGCGCCTATCTCCTCTCCCATCTCCTTTGCAAACGCCGGGTTTCCGGATACCGTGACCGTAAGGCCCGGCGGGGGCTCTGATATGCTGATAGCGGACTCGATGCTCCCGATGATCTGTTTCTGGGCATCCATGGAGACACCGGGTTCGAGGGTGATGATGCTCAGGGTCATGAGATCTGAGGGCAACATCCGCTCGACGAGCTCCGGCGGGGCCTGCCCGATGATCATGTCGATCTCCGCTTTGGACGACGGCAGGGTGCCGCCGCCTGCCTCTTTGAGGAGATCTACGACGCCGGAGACCTCGTCAACATACCGCTCGTTCCTGAGATCTTCCTGGAGGTTATCGATGTACCGTAAGATATCCGGGTTCCCGACGCTGTCCGCCTCATAGATGAGCATGATCGCATCGGAGCCATAGGTATCCTTGTAGTGGGAAAGGAGCGCACCGCGAGGCGTGGTTTTATCGATATAGGTATCGTCGCCGGTCTCCATCGTGACCATCGAGAGCCCGAAGAGTGCCAGGATGAATATGGCTACGGCAACCCCGACGACGGCCCAGGTATGGTTGTTGATTGTGGTGGCGAGCCACTCGTAAGGATTTTTCATGCACACCCCCCATCGCCCCTGCTTGCGATGCGCCGAAGCCTCCGGTTCAGGGGATCCTTCACTGCTCTTGTGAGGACGTTTGAGAAGAGCGGTGCTCTGGGTTCCCCGGCCGTGGCGAGGCGGTGGGGCACCCGCCTCTGGCCCTGCAGGGGATCGATGTTATTCTGGATGATTGCGTGGTTCACGGTTATCCTCATGAGAAACGGTTCATTGCTGGAGGTATCATTTTGGAAAGATATAATATGAATCTGCCGCAACTCCGGCGTGGACTGGTCTCCTTTCAGCCTGGAGAATAGATGGTGGGAGCGGCTGACCCAGCCACACCTGAGCCCGCCGCAGGGTACGCTTCCCGGGCATGATGACGAAGGATGCTTCCAGACCCTGAGTGTGGTTCAATCAGGGTTTGTCTGGCGCTGTTTGCTGCATATGGTGATAATATCTTGTGCGCTACTCGTTTCGGTCCTCACCGGAGCACAGTCCAACCACGTGAGGCGGAGGAGGATGCCCGGGTTAGCTTTCTAGCACTCGAACGCATGGGTCCGCTGATGATCAGAGTCATCACGGACGATGAAAGATCGCTCTCCGGTGGGCCCATCATGCGAGGAGGTGTTCTCTCTCGCTGATGTACCCATATCCTTTCACAGGGTATAAATTTGTTGCAACTCAATAGAGGTGCAATGACAGTCGAGATTGTCCAGGGGCTCCGGGCCCTCGGGATGAACGAGTATGAAGCAAACGTCTACTCAACCCTCGTCGGACTACAGAAGGCGACTGCCCGAGACATCCATGAGGTGAGCGGGGTCCCTCGAGGAAGGATATACGATATCCTCAACGACCTGGCCCGGAGGGGGTTTGTCGGGGTGGAAGAAGGATCCCCGACATCCTACTATGTGCTGGATATCGATCAGGTCTTCGATCGGCTCAAGGATGACTACGTCCGGTCGCTCGAGGACGTCCGGGAAGCACTCAAGGCCCTCTCCATAATGCCGAACCCTCCTCCGGTCTCGTTTTTTATCCTGCGGAGCGCCTGGGCGATCGAGAATCACATCGTCTCGCTCTTCCGCCGGGTGAAGAAGAGTATGGTCATCCTCTGCTACAGTCCGGAGTTTCTCAGAAGCCATTATGACGTCATCAAACCGCTTGAACGCAAGATCGATCTCTACGTTATCGTGCGGGAGAAGGAGGAGTATGCGGGCATCCGGCTCCCGATCTACGCCGCCCGGGGGACCGTGATCGAGCTCTTAGAGAACAGACCGGTGATGAACGGGATCAGGCCTGGCGGCGTGACCCGGGATGAGTGCTCGATCCTGGTGGACGGTCGGGACTTCTTCACCATCGTTCTCGCGGGGTCAGGGCGGTACGCGGTGGTCGGGTCCGACATGCCGATCATCAACTACCTGCAAAAGACCATCGTCGAGCGATTGCAGGAGGAGTGAGGGGTGGCATACCCCCTCAGGCCTCCATCGGGTTTGTGACCCTCCCCATGAAGAGGATCGTGCCGGAATCCTTCTCCATGATGAGGAAGACGAACGGGTGGTCCGCCCGGAAGACGGGTACTGCAGTCGGCGGTGCGCTCACCGGACCGACGACTACCCCGGTCGCTGCCGCGGCCTCGGTGCCCTCCTCGTTCACATC
>JAAZOW010000112.1 GCA_012797575.1 Methanomicrobiales archaeon
AGCTCACGCCACCTCCGTGTGGTGCTCATGACAGCACAGCCCGATCCTTGAACCAACAAGCCTCCTCGTATAGTCATCGTTCGGGGTGAGCATCACGTCGTGGGCGTTGCCCACCTCCACAATCTTTCCGGCGTTCATCACCGCTATCCGATCGGCGATCTTCAGCGTCAGCGTCAGATCGTGGGAGATGTGGATCATAGCAAAACCCCGTCGGTTCTGGAGCCCTTTGAGCAGACGTAGCACGTTTGCAGCGGTGGAGACATCGAGGGCTGACGTGATCTCATCGGCGATCAGGAGCTTTGGTCTCATGACCATGGCCCGTGCAAGCGCGACCCGCTGCCTCTGGCCGCCGGAGAGCTCGCCGCAGTACTTCGAGAGAAACAGGTCAGAAGATGGAAGGCGGACCAGATCCAGGGCATCCCTCACCATATCCAGGCGTTCATTGCGGTCTCCAATGCCATTGATATCAAGGGGCTCCCTGACCGCATCGAGCACCGTGAACCGGTTGCTGATCGAGCTGAACGGATCCTGAAACACGATCTGGATGCCCCCGAACCGGTGACCAGCCTTCCCGCCATGAACCGCTCCGTTCATGAAATGGACCTCACCGCGCTCAGGATGAAGGACGCCGGCGAGGATATGCGCAAGCGTGGACTTCCCCGACCCGGTCTGGCCGACGATGGCGAGGACCTCCCCCTCCTGGACCTCCAGGTCGACACCGTCGACCGCCACAAGGGATCTCCTGTCCGGCAGGGTGTAGCTGAACGTGAGACCCCTTGCGGTCATGAGACCTGCGATACCACCCCTGTGGCATGCAACCTTCCACCCGTTCCCACAAGCCGTCAGCTCCGGCAAAGACCGCCTGCAATCATCGATGGCCTGGGTGCACCGCGCCCGGAAGAGACACCCCGCATCACCGTTCCCGCCCGATGCATCCCCGGGGATCCCCCACATATCCTTGTAGACGAAGATATCGGGCGTCGAGTTGACAAGTCCCCTCGTATACGGGTGGCGTGGAGCGGTGATGACGTCACGGGTCGGTCCTACCTCCACGACCCTGCCGGCATAGAGCACCATCATACGTGAGGCCATGGAGGAGACGAACGCAATATCGTGCGATATCGTGATCATGCTGTACCCTCGAGTCCTCTGCAGGTCCAGGAGCAGATCCCGTATCTCCTTCCGCGTGAACGCATCGAGCGCGGAGGTGACCTCATCGAGGATCAACACCTTCGGGTCACAGGAGAGGGCCATGGCGAGCAGGACACGTTGCCTCATCCCCCCTGAGAGCTGGTGCGGGTAGGCATCCATCCAGATCGGGTCAAGCCCCACCATCTCAAAGAGTTCTGCACAACGCGCCTCAGCCTCTCCGGACCCCATACCCTTTCGCCGGATCATGGGCTCACAGACCTGCACCCCGATCCTCATGACGGGGTTGAGGACTTCAAGACTGTTCTGGAACACGATAGCGATATCCGTCCACCGGAACGTGTTCATCTCATCTTCCGGCAACGCCGAGAGATCGATCCCACGGTACGAAATTTCACCGGACTGCCTCGCGCTCTCCGGTAACAGTCCCATGATGGAGAGTGCGATCGTCGTCTTCCCGCTCCCGGACTCGCCGATGAGTCCGACGATCTCACCCTCCTCCAGCCCAAATGAGATACCATCGACGGCCTTCACAACGCTGCCGTCGGTCGAGTAGTGGCACCTCAGGTCATCTATCGTAAGTATGGTCATTCTGCACCCCTCCTTGCCCGAAGCTTCGGATCAAGCACCCGCTCGAGGTCCCGACCGATGAACGCAAGGCAGAGGAGCAGAGCGATGAGCGCCACGAGCGGCGGGATGAGCCACCACTGCCAGTAGGGCGTGAAGTATATCGATCGGAAACTGGTCGCGTAGTTGAGCATCATCCCCCAGCTCTTGGATGTCGGGTCGCCGAGGCCCAGGAACGCAAGCCCCGCTTCAGCGACGATCGCATGCGAGGTTATCCCGATGACAAGGACAAAGAGTATCGGGAGCACCTCAGGGAATATGTGCCTCCGGAGCAGGTACCAGGAACCTGCCCCGTAGTTGCGGGCAGCGACGATGTAGGCATGGGTCTTTACCGAGAGCGTCTGAGACCGGGCGATGCGGGCCGGTCGTGCCCAGCCAAAGAGTATGAGGATGAAGATGACGTTTGCGATACTCGGCCCCATGAAGGCGGATATGACGATGAGGAGCGGCAGGCTGGGCAGGGCCATGGTGACATCGATCACCCGCATGAGGATCTGGTCGGCAAGACCGCCCCTGTAGGCAGCGAGTATACCGATGGCCCCCCCACCAAACCCGGCAACAGAGGCCACGACAAGGCCTATGAGGAGGCTCATCCTCGCTCCGTAACAGATCTGCGCCCAGATATCCATACCCAGCTCATCGGTGCCGAGGATATGCTCGGCCCCGGGGCGTTCAAGTGAGTCGCCGGTGATCTCATCGGGCGGGTGCCCGGATATCATCGGCGCAAAGAGCGCCATCACGACGAATATGCAGAGCCCAAATAGACCGATCTTTCCCTCGATGCTGAACTTTGCGATGCCTGCCCTGATGCGATCGAGTGCTGCCTGCAGGTCGGATAACAACCCGGGAAACGTCGATCTGGTCTCGTCATCAGCGAACATGCCCCATTTCTCCTAAATAACCACCCTCGGATCGAGCCGCTTGTAGATCAGGTCGACGGCGAGGTTACAGATCAGGATCGATACCGCTATCACCAGGAGGATGCCCTGGATCAGGGGATAGTCTCTCGCGATCACGGCGGACCGGAGGGTCATGCCGAGACCGGGGTAGCTGAAGACGGTCTCCACAAGCACAGAGCCCCCCATCAGGGCGCCGATCATAAAGCCCGTCCGGGTCACCACAGGGAGCAGAGCGTTCCTGAGGGCGTGCCGCGTCCAGACGACCCGTTCCCCGAGCCCCTTGGCACGCGCCGTGCGGATGTAGTCTTTCGTGGTCACGGTGATCAGGGTGTTTCTCGTGAGGAGGTAGACACCGGTGAGCTGGGTGAGGGAGAGGGTGAGGACGGGGAGGACCGCATGGTAGGCGACGTCTCCGGCCATACTCCATACGCTCCCATAGTCTGCGAACGGCGTGACGGCGCCTGCTATGGGAAAGAGTCTCAGCTGGACGACGAATATCAGGAGGAGGATGAGGCCGAGGAGGAAGGATGGGATCTCCGCAAACGCGATCAGCCCTGCCATCATGAACCGGTCGACCCCCTTCTTTTGGTTCCGGGCGGAGAGCGTCCCGAGCAGCACGCCGACGATCGTGCTTATGACCGTGGCGCCAAAGACTATGAGGATGGTCCAGGGGAGGTGGATCCGGATCATGTCGCCTACCGCCATCTTGTTGCTGATACTCTTGCCGAGATCGCCGCCTGCCAGGTTCTTCAGGTAGATGATGAACTGTTCATGCAAAGGCCGGTCCAGCCCGTAGTACTCCATGTAATACGCGCGTTGAGCCTCGGTCATGATCACGATATCCTCTCCCTGCACATCAGATGATGTCAGCGAGAACGGGTCTCCGGGCATCATACGGGGCAGGAAGAAGTTTATCGCGAGCAGTATCATCAGCGTCAGCAGGAACCTGGAGATGATCGCCCGGTTGTCTCTCATCGCCCGGAAACCATCCAGACCGTCATGTCGGTGTACATATCAGACACAGAGCGATACCTGCCGTTCGGTGAGGCATCCCTGATCTCTGCCTTCTCCTCCTCACTGATCGTCCTCTCCGCCGCCCCGGTCCAGTCCTGCTCCGTATCCCTGACGGTGTGGTCGGATCGGATCAGTGGCCGGCTTCCCCTGGCGGAGGGGTACATGAACGGATAGAGCATCCCCCCGGAGATGTCGAGGACTGCTACGTCGGGGAAGCCGGTTTCCTCCGGAAGTTCGAGAACCCGGGCGACCTTCTGCTCCCTAACCTCTCCGGGGACGCCGTCTGTGACCCGCCCGGTCGGGTCCGCCGATGAATTCCAGTGCTCGACCCAACACCCAACGTTATCTTCTTGCTGCAATTCCGGTCCTCTCCAGGTAGGTCAGTTTGCTGTGAGTCCTTGCGTGGTGGTCGAACATGTTCATCCAGTCGTCATACCGCGAGATGTACCACGCGTCGTAGCTGGTGGTGTAGTAGAGTGGTATCGTCGGGACGTCCTCTGCAAGTACCTGCTGCATATCAAAGACGATCTCCTTTCGCTTTGTATCATCCAGTTCGCTCATCTCCCGGGCGGCGAGGGCGTTTAAAGCCTCGTTGTTGTAACCGTACACCGCGGCCCCCGAGGCCACGCTGCTGGTCGATCCGGTCACAGCGTTTGAGTATCGTGTGCGGAGGTAGTCTGCATCAGATCCCCATCCTCCAAAGCCCGATATGAGGAGCTCATAGTCGCCGCTCTTCAGGTTCGCATCCCGCGATCTGCCTTCAAGGGCCCTGACCTGGATGTCAATTCCCACATCTCTGAGCCGCGCTTTGATCAGCTCACCGATCCGGACCTCGTCGCTCCCGAGGCTGAGCGTGTAGGAGAGCTTCACTCCGTCCTTGTCGCGGATGCCGTCGCCATCGGTGTCCTTCCACCCGGCTTCGTTGAGTAGCGCCCTTGCCTTTGCGGCATCAAAGGCGTATGCCGGCTGGTCCGGGTTGTACCAGATGTGATCGTCGGGCAGTATGCCCATGTTGCCGGGCTTCCCGGCCCCCCGCTGCACCTTCTCGACCAGTTCGTTGCGGTCGATGGCATATGCAAACGCCTGACGTATCCTCTTATCACCCAGCTCGGGGCGCTTCTTCGCGTTGAAGTAGAACTCATATGCCCAGAAGGCGGGTTGCTGTACGATCCTGACATCCGGGTTGGATCTGACCCGGTCAAGCGTATCCGGGGTGACTCCGGCAAAATCGATCTCCCCCTGTTCAAACGATATGAGTGCATCGCTGATCGGGACGAACTCCACAACCCGGATCATGGGTCTGGGTCCCCAGAACTCGGCGTCTGCGACGAACTGGTATGAACCATGTTCTTTGTTGTACTCAGAGAGTCTGTATGGACCTGTGCCGGTGACGGCCTTGGGGGCGAGGAAGCCCGCTGGATCCGAGACGGTGCTGTAGATATGTTCCGGTACGATCATGAAGCCCTGCATCTTGTAGAGGAACGTCGCGACGGGCTCTTTCAGTACAAATCTGACCGTGTGGTCATCGACTACCTGGACATGATCGATGATGCCGGCCTCGATTCCCCCGGCTACAGGAACGTGCTTCAATTCGTAGTCATGGGTGAACTTGACATCTCGAGCGGTAAAGGGGGTCCCATCATGCCATCTGACGCCTTTTCGGAGGTGGAACGTGTACTCCCTGCCATCAGGGCTGATATCCCAGGTCTCGGCGAGCCATGGTATGAGACCCTCTTCGTCCTTCTCGATGAGGCTGTCAAAGATCATCCTCACCTTCGAGGAGCCCGGTCCCCGTGGGTAGATGGTGAACGGCTGGGGGTATCCATAGTCCCCGCCGGCGAGGCGGATGACGTCCGCCTGGTCAGCGCCGGCAGACCCGGTGATGTTCTGCGTTGTGCATCCGGCGATTCCTGCCGCGATACAGATAAGTGCAAGCGATACTGCGAGTAAACCGATTTTCTTCATGTTTTTCCCTCATGAAAAAGAGTGAGTGCCGGCGACTTCTCACCATCCGCGTGTGTATTCGTCAAAACAGGGGATGCAGACAAAATTTCCGTTCTGCACCCGGGCCCGGGACTCGGCGGTCATCTCCCCGCATTTTGAGCATTTTACAGAGCCAAAAAGCCTCGCTTTCTCAGGGATCTCGACTCTGACATGCTTCACGTGGAAGTAGTTCTCCGGGGGGGCAGCCAGCATTTTATCGAGATTTTCCTGTTGGAGTTTCTTTAGTGCCAGTCTGTCGTCTTGAGATGCCGTGCCCTCCCTGACTCTGGTCTGAAGGGCTTTTTGTGAGTCATCGATCTCCCTATCCTTCAGGGATACCCGGATGGCATCCCCCGTCACCCGGTTGATGAAGGTGTAGACGTGCTTCCCATAATCGCGGTAGATCAGGTTGCCCTTGCCGAGCGTGCAGCCGGTGACCGCCTGTATGGCGTCGATGCCGCATGCGTCGTTCTCGACGATGGCGACCAGCTGTTCATCCACATCCCGGCCTGCACGGAGCTCCTTGAGCGCTATCTTTGATGCACAGTAGCCGAGGGTTACCCCAGGACAGAGGTGCCCGTGAAACCTGATCACCTCTGAAAAGGGCAGGATAGTCGGATCTTCGGCCTGCGGTGACTCCTCTGAGTCTCCACTATTTGGAAAATCTTCACACATCGTTATCACCTTTCTTAGGAGCATAATACTTTATAAATCTGCTGGAAAGGTTCCTCTTAAGAAATAGTACTTCTACAGGTGAGACAGAGATAATTTTCTAACCATATGGTATAATTCGGAGAATCGACTTTCACATCACATCCTCTTGGAGCACAATTCCACACCGGTGGATTCACGGTAATCTGCCTATCCCGGATTCCCTCACGTGGTGGCGCCGCTGATCCGCCCCCTCTCTTCATCCAGCGCCCAGATTGTGAACTACCCCGCGCTCGCGGACGGGGTCTTCTCGCTCCGCCCCGAGAGCCCCGCAAGATAATTCTGATATACGGGTTATATTGATTGTAATCATGCACTAAATGTTACTGTTATATACCTTAGTATTACTAAAGTGATGATAACCACACACATACACTGAAATAAGCAAATGAAGGAAGTGGAAACAACATGATGATTGCTATTTGTGGAAAAGGCGGCAGTGGAAAGAGCACTCTTGCCGCACTGCTCGCACGGGAGTACGCACGGCGGGACCGCCCTGTGCTGGTCGTCGATACCGACGAGTCGAACCTCGGACTCCACCGTCTGCTCGGGACGGATGCACCGCCCGATCTGATGGACTACTTCGGGGGCAAAAAGACCCTGGGAGCGAAACTCATGGCGGCTATACGGGACAGCGCATCCCAAAGCCTGATCGAGGGGGCATGGACGCTCGATGGCCTTCCAAAGGACTATGTCGCCGAAGATCACGGTGTTCGGCTCGTTGCTATAGGTAAGATCCACGATGCAGGGGAAGGTTGTGCATGCCCGATGGGAATGCTCGCCAGGCAATTTCTCAAAAACCTCCGCCTCAGTGACGACGATGTTGTTATCGCAGACACCGAGGCGGGGATAGAGCACTTCGGCCGCGGGATCGATCAGGAGGCCGATGTGATCCTCATGGTGCTTGACCCCTCGTTCGAGTCGCTCCAGCTCGCGGAGAAGATTGCGGGGATAGCGGAGAAGATCGGCATTCCGCTCTATTACGTGTTGAACAAGGTAGATCCGATCGTGGCGGCCCGAATGCGCGGAGGAATTGCAGAGTCTTCTCGAATCATATGCGAGATCCCGCAGGATCCAGACATCCTCGAAGCAGGTCTCAGCGGACAGGCTCTGGCGGACGGACATCCGGCCATAAGCACACTGGTCGAAGTGTTGGAAAGGCGGTAGGCGCTTGCACAGTGGAAAGAGCATATACATGGAAGTAGACTCGATCGATTGGAACGGTATATGGCGAGAACAGCGTCGACGACATCACGAGGCGAACCAGAATTCAACAGATGCAAGTTTCTGGGATGCAAAAGATGCTGCGCGCAGATTTTACCAGACGGCGCAGGAGAACAGCGGGGAGCGGATTGAAAAGACCCTCCGCGACCTGCCCCTGACGGGCACGTCACGGGTGCTCGATGTCGGGGCCGGGCCGGGAGCCCTTGCCCTCCCCATCGCCCGGCAGGTCGACCACGTTACGGCGGTCGAACCTTCGGAAGGGATGCGATCAGTGCTCGAGGAGAACATCGGGGCCGAGCGGATAGATAACATCGACGTGGTGCCGAAGCGGTGGGAAGACGTCAGTGTGGCGGATGACCTCAGCCCACCGTATGACATCGTCTTTGCATCGTACTCTCTCGACGTCCCTGACATCAGAGATGCCGTCAGAAAACTGGAGGAAGCATCTTCCCGGTACGTCTACATCTACTGGTTTGTCGGAGAGTCATCATGGGATGCGATGTCACGGGAACTCTGGCCGCTCCTCCACGGTTCGTCGTATGCTCCCTCTCCCCGGTGCAACGTCCTCTACAACGTGCTGTACTCGATGGGAATCTATCCGAACATCAAGACGTTCCCTCTCCGGCACATCAACCGGTTTGCCAACCTCAACGAGGCGTTCGACCACTTCGCACCGAAGTACTCCATCACGACGGAGGAACAGAAAGAGGTGCTCAGGCAGTGTCTGGAACGTCACGTCAGATCCGAAGGGGATACCGTTATCATGCCCGGGCACTCGACCCGGGTGAAGATCTGGTGGGAGAAGAAGAATTCGTAGCCCACCCGGGAACAGGGCTTCATGGTAAGGGCGACTGAATCATCTCCCATCTCTTCCAGACGTCTCAGAAAGCAACAGTCGTCACCCCGCGAAGCCATATCATCGTCGCACTGCGAATTTACCGACCCCTCACGGAAAGCCGCGCGGGCGAGAGGCTGCATGCCCGGGCGGTGGACCATGGTGGGAATCACCCCCCCCGGGGGCGATGCGCCTCCATGGGTCCCGGTGTCAGGCGAAGGGGCAGGAGCCCCTATCCGGTGTCACCGCCGCCGGGGGACGGCTTTCCACCAGATATCGCCACAACACCATCGGAGAGATTGAATAGAGCCATCATGGCCGCTATTCATCACTCATATCTTCTGAGTGTTGGGGAACTCCAGGTAGTCTGCATACGCTGTGTACACGCCGTCAACGCCCAGGAAGGCGGTCATGATCTCGTTTCCTTCCTTCTCCATATCGATATCTGCGAATTTGTCCGGATAGAGGATCTTGGCCATGTAGAAGACGTTCAGAAGG
>JAAZOW010000128.1 GCA_012797575.1 Methanomicrobiales archaeon
GAGGCCTCGCTCTGGCTTATGCCGCGCTCACTCACCAGACGGTAGACCATCTCTGCGCGCATCTGGGGGAGCAGCCTCCGGGCGAGCGCCTCACAGCGCGTGATGTCGCAGGATGGTAGTTCGGTCATGGCGTTGACACCATCTGGGGATCCTTGTACTCATAGAGGATCTGTCGGGCATCCCTGAAGTTGAACTTCTCGATGATCATGTCATTATCTTTGAGCCTCTTCAAGGCATACCGGACGGTCCGGGGTGCCAGGTTGCTGAGGTGGACGAGCTCTTTGTGGGTCAGGGCGCCCCCACCCTCAAGCAGCCCGAGGATCTTGCGGGAGGAGGGGGGGAGATTCACTTCGCTCATACAGATATGTTAACACTGTTAACATATCAAATTGACGGAAGTTATATCCCCAAAAAACCTATCAGATACCTATGCTGGAGTGGCAGGAGAAGACGGCGCTCGTCGTGCTCGTATGCGTGGTTGTGGTGGTTCTCGGGGCGCATCTCCTCTTTGATGCCTACGCAAGGCCCCTGGTCGCAACCCCGTACTCGGTCGAAGTGCCTGACGGCGCGCTGGTCATCTTGGAGGGGAACATCGAGGAGATCAAGAAGACCGCAACCGGCGGTCACCTCATCCTCACCATCAACGGAGCCACGGTCTTTTTACCAGAAAATGTGGCCGCCACGCTCGATCTGCACGAAAACGAGAGCGTAGCTCTCTACGGCATCATGCAGACCTACCGCGGGAAGAGGGAGGTTGTGGTGAACTCACCTGGGGATATCGGGGTGCTCAGGTGACCTACCCTCTCTTTGTGTAGAAGATATCGCCCTCGATATCATCAAAGATGGGGCGCCCCCTCCATCGGGAACGCTTCTCCACGGCCTTCGCCTCCGCTTCGCGGGTTGGAGAGTCCTCATCCCGTCTCCTCTTCCGGCGTCCCTCAACACCGGACCCGGAGAGCAGATCTCCCTGATTGATCCTCACTCTCGGCATACTGGAGAATCACCGGCCCGCTATATGATACCTTCGGAACAGCGGGACTACCACAGACGCCTCTTTTCGGGTATACCAGACCCCGCCCCCGCCGGGGAGGGGATGGGGGGATCAAGCCTCGCCGCCGATGGAGCTAGCAAGTCTCTGCGGGTGCCTCAGGTCGCCCAGGCAGGGAGGGCAAAGGTGATCCCGAGCGCCCAGAGGACGAGCGTGAAGAGAAATATCGTCCAGAGCGTAACGCCTATGAGGGTGAGCGCCCACCCAGACCGGAGAAGGTCCCCGGCGGAGACGTAGCCGCTCCCGTAGGCGACAGCGTTTGGCGGTGTCGCGACCGGGAGCATGAAGGCCATCGACGAACAGATAGCGGCGGTGGTCATCAGTATGATCGGATTTAAGCCTATACTGACGGCCGTGACTGCCATGATCGGCATCAGAACGGCGGCCATGGCGGTGTTCGAGGCGATCTCGGTCGCAAGCGAGGTCACGAGCGCCACCACGAGGATCAAGAGGACGATCGGGAGCCCGTGGATGATGGTCAGGGATTCAACGATGTTCGTGGCAAGCCCGCTCTGGATGAAACCGTTTGAGAGGGCGATGCCGCCGCCAAAGAGGAGCAGGATGCCCCAGGGGATCTTGACCGCCCACTCCCAGTCCATGGTGAAGATACCCTTCTTCCAGTCGACGGGGAGGATGAAGAGGAGGAACGCCCCGAAGATGGCGATGGTGGAGTCATGGATGCCGGGAAAGAATATATCGAGGCCCGGCACGGTGACACTACCGATCACCTTGGTCTTTGCGAATATCCATGCAAAGGCAGTCATGGCAAAGACAATGAGCGTCCAGCGTTCGCCCACGGAGATCCGTCCCAACTTCCCAAGCTCATCACGGATGATCTCCCCGGCATGGGGGAGGTTCTGCAACATCCGGCGGTAGGGGAAGCGGGTCAGCCAGAACCAGGCGAGGAGGAGGAATATGCCGGCGAACGGGACGCCGAACTTCATCCAGGTGAAGAAGTCGATGGAGCCGGCGGCGGGAAAGAGGGTCTCGAGCTGGGCGAGGAATATACCGTTTGGCGGCGTGCCGATGATCGTGGCGACGCCGCCGATGCTTGCAGCGTAAGGGATGGAGATGATCAGGCATTTTGCAAGCGCCTGCTCCTCTCCGTTGAGGCCTTCAAGATCCTTATTCGTCCCGGGGATGATCGTCAAGATGATCGCAACGGCGATCGGGATCATCATCATGGTCGTGGCGGTGTTTGAGATCCACATCGAGAGAAAAGCTGTGGCAACCATGAACCCGAGTATCAATCGCTGAGGGCTCGTACCTGCGATATGGATGATATGCAGGGCTATGCGCCGATGCAGCCCCCAGCGCTGCATCGCCATGGCGATGATGAACCCGCCGAGGAAGAGGAAGATGACCTGGTCCCCGTAGGATGCCGCCACCTCGGCAGGGGAGAGGACGCCAAGAACCGGGAAGAAGATCAGCGGAAGCAGGGCGGTCGCCTCTAGAGGAATCGCACCCGTGACCCAGAGCAGGATCATGAGGATGGTCACCGCCGCAACCGATTTCGCCTCAGGAGCAAGAAGTGTGGGATCGATGGGGATCGCAAGGATCACGAAGAAGACTAGAAGTGCCGCAACGAGTGAGGCGACCTTTTTCATCTTAGAACCTGGGAGAGGAAATTATTTAAGGGTGCGGAATTGAAACTACACCCAATTTGGAGGGTTATCACGGAAATTAGGCTATATCAGACCGATAAACTCATCTTATCAGGATCACCTGTGCCCGGTCGATGAGGGGGGCGAGCCGGTATACCGCGCATACGGCAGCACGGTGACGGGCACCAAAATATATCAATAAAATCGTTGTATAGAGTAGTATGGCACCCTACAGTGTTCGCAGGCGAGGCCCCTTTATCCTCCTCGCGCTCTGCATCATCGCCCTCTGCATTGGGCCAGCAGGGGCCCGGGGCCCAACCATCAGCGACATCCAGCCGTATGACGTGATCTTCGTCTACGAAGAAGGACTCAACCTCACACAACTCCGTAACACAACCACCAACAACCCGATCACGGCACTCCAGAAGTACCAGGATGGCAGTCCCCAAAAATCGCTCGTAAAGAGCATCACGGTCATCGATGATACCAACTTTGAGGTGCAAGATCTGCTCGTGGGCGGGGAGTACGGGACGTACCACGCCTTCAACCCGGAGGACGGCACAACCGCACAGGTGATGATCCAGGAGCCAGAGATCCTCTTAGATGTGGTGCTCGCAGCCCCTCACCACAGAGATCGCCTGGAAGGGCTCTCCGTCTCGGAGAACACGAAGATTGCGTTTACGGTAATGTGCCCCGATGTCGGGGCCTTCTACACCGCTGGCGGCACCTACCCGGCGACGATCGATATCGTGGTCACGCATCCGGGCGGTGCGGAGACCACTGCGATCGGCGGGCTCTCTCTCGCCGGGCTCAACGTGAGTTCGACACGGTTCTACACCGACGATCCAGGCCGACCCGGCCCGATAGTGCTCTCCGGGTTCCGCGAAGCCGGTCTCTACACGGTCAGGGCAGAGTGGAGTGAGCCGGCAACATTCAGTGCCTATGCCGCTGCATCCAAACCGGTGACGTTCACGGTTGGAAAACGCGTGGGAATTGAGACCGGGACGCCGACGTCCACACCGACCGTGACCCCCACACCAACATCCACACCGACCGTGACCCCCACAACCCCGCCACCGGCCACAACCGTGCCCACGGCAGAGACCGCCACGCCGACGACGGAGCCGCCGATGACCGTGCCACCCACAACACCGCTCCCGGTCTGGGCGGCCGTAGCGGCGCTCGGTCTTGCCGCCATCTTCATCGGCAGGCGCCGGTGAAGAGGATCTAGCAGAACCGGCAACCGCAGCCCCCGGCCGTATCCTTGATCCGGCGGAGGGCGGCGATTGCCCATTTCCTGACACCGGGATCGCTGTCATCGAGCGCCTGGATGAGCGCCGGGACTGCCTCTGCATCCCCGAGCATCCC
>JAAZOW010000252.1 GCA_012797575.1 Methanomicrobiales archaeon
GGCGTAGAAGTTTGCCTCCCGGATGAGATCCGCGATGACAGCAAATTGGGTCGAGAGCTTCTGCTGGTCCTCGGCAAGTCTCGAACCGTACTCGATCACCCTGGCGATCGCATCCCGGCCGAGGTGCAGGAGGTTCTCCTCTCGGACGAGGTTGCACATGAAGTCGGCGTACTTCCCGGCGTTTTCGTCGTTCCTCTCCATGACGATATCGAAGTCGGCCTTAACTTTGAAGAGCTCCTTGAAGTCGGGATCCATCCGATAGAGGATCTGGTAGAGCATCGGCGTCCCGATGAGGGCTACCTTGATATCGAGGGGGATGGCCTCAGGCTTGATCGTCTTTGCCGTGATGAACCCCATCCGCTCCCCCGGCTCCTCGATGACCGCTTTTCCGGTCTTTAAGGCGGTCTTGAGCCCATCCCAGGAGAAGGGGTTTCGCAGGAAGTCTTCCATGTTGAGGACGAGGTAGCCGCCGTTGGCCTTATGCAGGGACCCCGACCTGATCATCGTGAAGTCGGTTGTGAATATGCCGAACTGGACCTCCCTCTCGATCTTGCCCAGGAGGTTTTGGAAGGTCGGGTTCTGCTCAACGATCACCGGGGCCCCTTTGGCATTAGCGTTGTCCACGATGACGTTCACGTCGTACTTCCGGAACGGGAGCTCGCGGATGAAGGCCTGAAACTGGGGGGGGACCCCCGGCTGCTGCTCGTCGGCGCCGAGGAAAGCCTGCAGATTCTCGAGGATGTCGTTTTGGACGGCATCGATGTACTCCGGGATCTCAGGGACGTCGGCGTACTTCTCCTTGAGATCGGTGACGAGATTTCCTATCGCGTAGAGGGCGATGTCGTGGTTGAGGTTCTTGATCACCTCGGCTCCCTGACGCTCGATCTCCTGGACCTGCCGGAGCGTGCTTCTGAGCTCGGTGTTGAGGGCATCCCGCCGCCGCTGGACCTCGGTCCGTACCCCTTCAGGGAGGTTGATGAACTCCTCATCCGGGACTGGCCTTCCGTTGATGACCGGGATGGTCAGGAGGCCGATGGGACTCATCTGGATGACGAAACCCTGTTCCTGAGCACGCTGGTTGATCCGGGCGATGAGATCGGTCCTCCGTTCCTGGAGGGACTTGAGGGTCTCATCCCGGCGTTTGGCGTACTCTTCACTCTCAAATGCTCGAGGGAGCGCCCGCCGGGTTTCCTCGACGAACCGTTCCATATCCTCCCTGAACAGGACGCCCTTCCCGGCCGGGAGGGCGATGGCGTTCGGTTCGTACTGATCCCCAAAATTATGGACGTAGACCCAGTCGCTTGCACGGGGTTTGGCCTTCGCGAGCTCGTCAAGGAAACTCCGGACAGCGGTCATACGTCCGGTTCCTTGAGCGCCTGCGGTGTAGACGTTAAATCCCGACTCGCGGATCTCAAGGCCGAATCGCAGAGCCCGGAGCGCCCGCTCCTGGCCTATGATCTCCTCCATCGGCTGCATCTCTTCAGTGCTTGCGCACTGCACCTTCTCCGGCTCGTACGCATTCCGGTACTGTGTAATATCCAGAGGTTGAACCATCAGTCTCACCAGTTCCTGGTCGCAGATATACTGCAGGGTGTCGCCCGCCTTAAAAAAGATACCCCGGGATGTCATGATGGATGGATTTAATGCAATTCGCGCTTATGTGTAGTGTGTTTGTGTGCGGTCCTCATCCTATGAGGCCGCGAGAAATAGGTGTCTCTATGAGAATTGCAATTGCTCAGGATGGAAACCAGGTGTCCGGGCACTTCGGGCACTGCGAAGGGTACGCGATCTTTGATGTCGAGGGTTCGATCATCTACCGGAGGGACGACCTCCCGAGCCCCGGCCACGAACCCGGGCGACTCCCGGTCTTCCTCGCAGAGCACAAGGTCGACCTGATCATCGCCGGCGGTATGGGGCCACGGGCCATCGAACTCTTCCACGCGAACGGGATCGAGGTGCTCCTCGGCGTCAGTGGAAACGTTGATTACGTTGCACAGGACTATATCGCCGGTCGTCTCTCACCGGGTGAGAGCACCTGCCACCACGGGGCCGGTGAGGAGTGCGGCGGGCATTGATCGGGTGCATATACCCATAAGATTATGCCCATATGAGTAAAAATTTCGGATGGAGTGTATCAGTATGATAATCTGTATAACAGCACGTGCCGCGGGCATGGATGCACCTGCCGAACAGCGGTTCGCCAGGGCGCCCTACTTTATCTTCGTCAACACGGAGACAGGGGAGTCGGAATCGGTTGAGAATCCTTTCCTTGATGCTGCTGGCGGAGTCGGGCCCCGGGCGGTCCAGCTGCTCTCGGATCGTGGCGCAACGATCGCCATCACCGGTCATGTCGGTGGGAACGCCGCCAGAGCGCTCGGGGCGGGTGGGATCAAGGCTTATGCCTACCGTGGAAGCGGTAGCGTAGCCGACGCCCTGGCGGCCTATACCGCCGGGGACCTGCAGCCGATCTCCCTTGCTTGAAGCGGGATTCGGCATGAAGATAGCGATTGCAAGCGGTAAAGGGGGGACTGGAAAGAGCACGGTGGCAGCGAACCTTGCATGGACGCTTGCCCGCTCCCGGGACGTCGTGCTCGTCGACTGTGATGTCGAAGAACCGAACCTCCATCTCTTCTTCCCGGCTGAGGCGACGGATGTGCCGGTGACGGCCCCGGTCCCGGAGATCGATTACACCCGGTGCAATTTCTGCGGGGAGTGCGGGGAGTTCTGCCGGTTCGGAGCGCTTGCCGTGGTGAAGGACAGCGTCCTCACCTTCCCGTACCTCTGCCACTCCTGCGGGGGATGTGCGCTCGTCTGCCCGCAGGGTGCGATCCGGGAGGTTCCCCGCACCATCGGCCGGGTCTCCTGCTCCCGGCCACTCCCCCGGCTGGTCCTGATCAGCGGCATCTTAAACGAGGGAGAGGTGCTGGCGCCGACGGTCATCGGGGCGGCGAAGATGTTTGCGGAGGGGCACCCCTTCATCCTCTACGACGCCTCCCCCGGCATCGCCTGCCCGGTGATCGAGACCCTCGAGGGGGCTGACTACTGTATTCTGGTCACCGAGTCGACGCCGTTTGGGCTGCACGATCTCCGTCTTGCAGCAGGGGTGGCGGAGGAGCTCGGTATTCCTGCCGGTGTCGTGATCAACCGGAGCGACGGGCAGGATGAAGAGACCGTTGCGTTCTGCCGGGAGCATGGTCTCCCGATCCTGATGACTATCCCATTCTCTCGGGAGATCGCCGCAATCCAGAACCGGGGCGGGCTCATCAGCCGTGATCTTGCGGGATGGGAGGAACGGTTCGCCGCCCTCTCTGATGCCATTTCGGGGGTGAGCCCATGATCCGGCTCGCCGTCATAAGCGGCA
>JAAZOW010000186.1 GCA_012797575.1 Methanomicrobiales archaeon
CCGGTGAGGGCTCGCTCCGGATCAGAGGTCGACGCGTCCCGATAACGCTGCGTCAATCGGGCCGGGCGCTCGCCGAAGATCTCTGTCGGGACCTCCAGGACATGATCCTGGAAGGCCGGTTCACCTTCATGGGGGGCGCAGTCCGATGAAAGAGAAGTACCTCCTCCACTGCCCGGGGTGTGGCCGGCTCTTCCCCGACCGCTACACCCTCGACTGCCCGGGAGGGTGTGACGCCCTCCTCCGGGCGGTCTATGCTGAACGCCGCCTCATCCTCGAAAGCCTCCCGGGGATCTTCCGCTACAGTGGCTGGCTCCCGATCGAGGGGCACCTTCCCATTGACGCCGGTCCAGTCTCCTATGAGAGTGTCGGCCTCGCCCGGGAGCTCGGGGTATCGCATCTCACCATCACCTTCTCCGGCTACTGGCCTGAGCGGGGTGCGGGTATGGAGACCTGTTCGTTCAAGGAGCTCGAGGCCCAGCCAACGGCGCTTCGCCTCAGGGAGAAGGGGGCGGGGATCATCCAGGTATCGTCGGCGGGGAACACCGGCCGGGCGTTCTGCCAGGTCTCAGGGTTGACCGGGACCCCAGTCGTGGTCGTGGTCCCGACACCCGCCGCCGACCGGCTCTGGACGACGGTTCCGGCGGAGAACGTCTGTCTCATCACGATTGACGGGGACTACTCCGACTCGATAGCCTTCGGGCGGGAGGTATGCACGCTCCCGGGGATTGTCCCCGAAGGAGGAGCGAAGAACGTCGCCCGCCGGGATGGTATGGGGACGGTGATGCTCGATGGGACCGTATCTTCCGGACGGCTCCCTGACTACTATTTCCAGGCCGTCGGGAGCGGGACCGGGGGGATCGCGGCGTGGGAGGCGGCCGAGCGGCTCATCGCCGACGGCCGGTTCGGCTCCCGCCTCCCGGAGCTCCATCTCTCCCAGAACCTCCCCTTCGTCCCGATGGTCAGGGCGCATGAGGCGGGGAGGAGGGATATCGTCCCGTCCGAAGATATGCCCGACCCGGAGGCCTCAATTGCCCGGGTATCCGCTGACGTCCTCACAAACCGCCACCCGCCCTGGGGAATCCGGGGTGGGGTCTTCGATGCACTGGCGGCATCGGGCGGGAGGATGTACGCAGTCACAAACGAAGAGGCCCAGGATGCCGGGAGACTCTTTGCCGAGATCGAGGGGATCGACCTCGACCCGGCAGCCGCGGTCGCTGTCGCGTCGCTCGCCTGTGCGGTGGATGAGAGGTTCATTGACCCGAAGAAGCACGTTCTCCTGAACGTGACCGGCGGGGGATACGAGCGTGCGGCAGAAGATCTCGATCGCCACCGGATAGAGCCTTTCACCTGGGCCCGGGCCGGGGCGGGTCTCGACGGGAGCCTCCGGGACGATATCCTGGAATGGGTCTCTGAACAGGGGGTGGCGGTTCGTGCGTGAAGACTGCGTCCTCGACCGACTATCCGCTCTCGGCGTCGATACCATTGTGAGCCTCCCCTGCGACCGGACCCGGGATCTCTGCGCTCTGATCCCGGGACGGTTCCATACAGTGGACCTCACCCGGGAGGAGGACGGTATCGGGATCTCTGCAGGACTCGTGATGGGTGGGGGGCGACCGGTGCTCCACATGCAGAGTTCAGGTCTTGGGAACTCGTTGAACGCCATCATGTCGCTTGCGGTGACCTTCGGCCTCCCCCTCCCCATCCTCGCAAGCTGGCGCGGGGTTTACCATGAAGCGATACCGGCCCAGGTGCCGTTCAATCGGGCGGTCCCGGAGGTGCTTGCGGCGCTCGGTATACCGTATACGATCATCCGCGGTCCTGATGACGAGGAGTTGATCGATAGGATCGTCCGTAGCGCCTACGACCAGATGTGGCCACACGTAGGATTGATCCTCCCCTCGTTCTGGGAGGGGAAAGAGGAGACGTGCCTGCCGGTGCGGGCCCCTCCGGCCCGGGCCCGGGAGTCAGCGCTCAAGTACCGGCGAATGTTCCGCGACCCGGTGATGACCCGGTACGATGCCATCCGGGCGATCGCTGATGTACTCGACGATGAGGCGGTCGTTGCGAACATAGGGGTCCCCTCAAAGGAGCTCTATGCGGCAAACGATCGGGACCTGAACTTCTACATGCTCGGGAGCTACACTCAGGCGACACCGATCGGGCTCGGTCTTGCGCTTGCGGCCGACCGGGATGTCGTCGTCCTCGACGGCGACGGGAGCCTGCTCGGGACCGCCGTCCTTCCGGTGGTGGCCGCCGAGGCCCCGGAGAACCTCACGATCGTCTGCCTGGACAACGGGGCCTTCGGGAGCACGGGAGGTCAGCCCACCCCGGCGGCCAGGCTGGTGGATATGGAACTCCTCGCCCGCGCCACGGGTATCCGGAATACCTGCAAGGTGCAGGACGAGCGAGAGCTCGGCGAAGCCTGGGAGGAACGGGGGGACCGTGGCCCGAGGTTCATCCATGCTGTGCTCAAACCCGGAAACGCGGCGGTCCCAAACATCCCCCTCAACCCGGCCGAGATCCGGGAGCGGTTTGTGCGGGCACTCGGGGGGTGAAGGCGATCCGCCCTACAACAGAACCGCCGCGATCAGCGGGATGGTGACCAGCGATCCGATCGTCGAGACAAAGACGATCTGCGATGCGAGCCTGGCATCAGCGCCATACTGCTCTGCAAAGACGGCGGTGCCCGCAGCAGCGGGCATCGCGGCCATCATGATCATGACACCGTCGACGAGGGGATCAGAAAAGATCGGAGAGAAGAGGCAGCAGTAGATCACCGGGATCACGATGAGTATGACGGCGCTCGCCGCCCAGATCCGCCAATCTCCGACCATCTCCCGCGCCGGGAGCGTCGCGAGCATCGCTCCGACGATGATCATCGCAAGCGGTGTCGTCATACCGCCGAGGAGATCGATCGCATCGATGAAGGGGGATGGTATCCCCACCGAGCCGAGGAAGAGGACAAACCCGGCGACGGAAGCAGCGATACCGGGGTTTATGAGCAGCTTCGGGTCAAACCCACCCTCCCGTTCCCCGGTGAGCATCGCTATACCTGCCGAGAAGAGGAGGATGTTGAAGACGATGTTGAAGAGGGCGACGTAGAAGAGCGATTCATCCCCGAGGAGCACCTGAGCGACAGGAAACCCCATGAAGCTCACGCTCCCGAAGACGATCGCAAACTCATAGACCCCCTTCTCCGATGGTGCTATCGACATCGCCTTCGAGGCTGCCCGGGCAACGATGAACGAGAGGGCAAAGAAGGCCCCGGTCGCGAGGAGCAGCATCTCGGTATCTGCGATGCGCGCGGGGGTGATGGGGACCTGCATGGCGGCGATGATCAGCGCCGGTATGGTGACGTTGAAGAGGAGGCCGGAGAGCCCCCGGGTGGCCCGGGTATCCATGACCTCCATCGATGCGGCGGCGTAACCGACGGCGATCAGCAGCACCAGGATAAAGATCTGGTCGGCGACGACCAGGAAATCAGTGACCATACTGTCCATGGGCGGGGCGTCCCCTCCCGATAGAGCAATATGGGTTCTGATGACTCTTTACGGTTCTGCCATGGGGCGCCCTCCCTATCGGCGGGACACCATCCCACCAACCGCCACATCAACGCTTCGCCCGGAATGCGTGCCACCACAAAGATAGCCACGTGGGGCCACAGGCGCACCGGATGAAAAGATGTACGGAACCCCAGAGCTCCTGCGGGCCCCCGGCCGATGCCCTGAGATCAGGGGATGGTGCGATCGGTCTGCGTGACTGCGGGGGTCACGTTCTCCGGCACTTCGCCGATCCCGCTCCCCGGCGGCACCAGAACCCTATCGATGACGTGGATGATACCGTTATCGGCCATGACATCCGACGTGACGATCGTCGCGTTCTCCACCAGGACGGTGCTATTGACCACGTCTACCGAGAGGGTATCGCCCGTGAGCGTCGGGAGGGTGGTCTCGTTTCCTGTGGTATTCTTTGCCGCGGCCACGATATCCTCGACGGTATGGTTCCCCTCCACAATGTGGTACATAAGCAGTGCATCCAGCATCGCCGTATCATTGAGAAGCCCTGCAAGGGTCTCGTTTCCGAAAGCCTCGAAAGCGGCGTTATCAGGAGCAAAGACAGTGTACGGCCCACCATTCGCAAGGACCGTCTGGGCAAGCCCGGTCGTCTCAACAGCCCCCATAAAGGTGGTCAGGTTCTCGTCCCGGGCGATCAGGTCGGCAAGCGTCATGTTGTTGCCCGACTCTGCCCCGGGCGCGATCATCGTTCCCTCCGGGACGACGATGACGATACCCTGCATGGGCACCCGCTGTGATGACGCGTTGAGCGTACAGCCGTAGGGATACGTCCCTGTCCTGGTGAACGTATGGGTAAACGTCTCATTCTGCTCTATCGGCCCGGAGTCAAAATGCCCTCCCGTGCCGGTGACGGTATGGCCTATCCTGTCGTGGTTTGTCCACGAGACCGTCGTGTTCTCCTCAACAGTGAGCGATGCGGGATGGTACGCTCCTCCCCGTATATCGACCGTGGCCGTCGCTGCCAGGGCAGGCAGAGCGATGAGTCCGATGGCCAGGGCTATAACGAACCCGGATATGATGGAATATCTCTTCATGATCTCACCAGATCGGTAAACCTGACAGGGAGAGCAGGCCCCCTTCTACAACCCCTCAGCAACACGAAATTCCCGGCTGCTCCAGGCATCAACCCCAAAAAGGATCCGGTGCCGCTCACCACTGTCACGCGACATGGGATAATTCTATAAATATATAAATATTAGTATACTGATAAAAAGTCGCTTGCGCGGAGATACGACGGCGAAGTGTACGACAAAGTCCCCGCTCTCCCGGGGCGCTCAGAACGGTCCATCCTGCTCGAAGCTCCTCTTCAATCGGATGGCGAGCTCCGCCTTGAAGAGCTCTTTCCCGAGGTAGGCGGCGTGATCAAGGCGGGAGAGACTGCCATTCTCAAGCAACGTATAAAAGACATCCTCCCAGGCTTCCCCCTGCACAGCACGGCCCCGATGCACTGCCACGATGGTATCTCCCTCGATGCCGATGCGGATGCACCCGAGAGGGTCATAGGTGATATCGTCCGGCGCTCCCAGCGCCTCCATGACACACTCATACTCAAGCGGGGGCTCCCTGCGTCGCCGCTTCTCCTTGAGTATCAGGAGGTCAAGCCCGAGGTCCTTGGGGTATGGGCGGCCGGTCATCAGCGCCATCATATCGGTTGCGCGCCGCATCTCAGCCACCGACCCCCGGGTCTTATCGCTGTGCTCGCTCGTGAAGATGACGGCGGCGCCGACCTCGTATGCCATCCCCGCAAGGAGCGCGTTCACCCCGGGGGAGTCGGCATCCAGGAGCTCAGTGACGTTTCCAGCCCCGAAGAAGAGCGGATAAGCTACCCCCAAATGCCCCGGAAGAGAGGCGACAAGCCCGGACCCCACCGGCTGGAGGAGGGGATCGGCTATGAGACAGGAGATCCCCGCCTCCGCCGCCGCTGCGAGGTTCTCGGTAAGCGTCCGCTCACGCGGCACAACGACTGCGGCCACCCCGGCATCGGCTACCGCCCCCCCGACGATGGGAATGTTGCCTTCATGCAAGGAGAGGACCAGATCGGCCCTCTGGAGCGCCGCCTCGATGAGGCAGGGGTCCTGCGTATCGACCGCTAAAGGCCCCTCGATACCCTCAAGGGCCGAGAAGCATCTCTCCACATCCTCAGGCGTAGCATCAAAACCAAACCCCAGGTCCACGATATCCGCCCCGTCGGCGAAGAAGCGCCGCACCTCGTCCTCGAGATCCTCGCGCCTGTGCGCATCCATTATC
>JAAZOW010000110.1 GCA_012797575.1 Methanomicrobiales archaeon
CGTCAGCCTTTGCACGCTTACAGATGGCGAGCGACTCCTTCACCGCATCGACGGCAGCCGCACCCAGAAGGTCGTCGTAGCGCTCCCAGGTAGTCTTGATATCAAGGGCGATCATATCCACCAGATGCTGATCGAGCAGGGTCTCGATCACGCGGGGAAACATGCCGTTCGTATGCAGACCGATGGAGAACCCCATGTCGCGCGCAGCGGAAGCGAGGTGGATGAGCACAGGTCCCTGGAAGGTCGGCTCTCCACCCGAGAAGACCACGGCACCTGCAATCTTTCGGGAGCTCCGGATCATATCGAGGATCTCGTCTGCGTCGCGGAGGTCTTTGCCGTTCTGGATGGCAACGTTATGGCAGTAGAAGCATCGTGCAGGGCATCCCCTGAGAAAGACCGTGCAGGCAGCTCGTCCTCGCCAATCAACGGTGCTTATCGGGACAAAGCCCCCGAAGTTGACGTACATGTGATTCACCAGATGCTATAACGATGCACCTCCAATTCTTGTAAGCCTTGGCTTCCCGGCTATGAAACAACATCTGAATAAGGGTAAGTCAAGTTTACTTGTTAAGAGAACAAGCCTATTTTAGCCCGATTTTTAAAAACGAGCCTTTATCAACTCTTTATTCTAACAATAAAGCCATGGGTCTCATAGAGGATGCAAAACGTGGCGTCGTCACTGAGGAGATGCAGATTGTCGCAGCCACGGAAGGAGTAACCGATGATTTCGTCAGACGTGGCATAGCCGAAGGGCACATCGTCATCCCGATCTCCCCGTATCGGGAGGTGAAGATCTGCGGTATCGGTGAAGGGCTCCGGACCAAGGTCAATGCGAGCATCGGGACATCCTCGGATATCGTGGATGTTGATATGGAGATCGAGAAGGCCAGGCAGGCAGAGCGTGCCGGTGCCGATACACTGATGGAGCTCTCCACCGGTGGAGATTTCGTAGAGATCCGGCGCAGGGTCGTCGAGGCGACTACCCTCTCGGTCGGGTCGGTCCCGCTCTACCAGGCATTCATCGAAGCCGCCCGAAAACATGGGGCGGTCGTTCATATGGAGGAGGACGATCTCTTCCGGATAACAGCGGAGCAGGCAAAGCTCGGGACTAACTTCATGGCGATCCACACCGGGATCAACTACGAGACGATGAAGCGCCTGCAGAATCAGGGGCGGCACGGTGGGCTCGTATCCCGGGGCGGGGCTTTCATGACCGCATGGATGCTTCATAACGAGAAGGAAAATCCACTCTACGCAGAGTTCGACTACCTCCTCGAGATCTTGAAGGAGCATGAGGTCATTCTCTCGTTCGGCAATGGTATGCGGGCAGGCGCGATCCACGACGCCACGGATCGTGCGCAGATCCAGGAGTTGCTCATCAACGCAGAGCTCGCCGATAAGGCCCATGCAGAAGGTGTCCAGACGATCATCGAGGGGCCGGGGCATATCCCGATCGATGAGATCGAGACAAACGTTGTCCTGCAGAAGCGGGTTACAAACCGCAGGCCCTTCTACATGTTAGGACCTCTGGTCACCGATATCGCGCCTGGTTACGATGACCGGGTAGCCGCGATCGGGGCTGCGCTCTCTTCCTCTTACGGCGCAGACTTCATATGTTACGTGACGCCAGCGGAGCACCTGGCGCTCCCCACCCCCGAGGAGGTCTACGAGGGTGTCATGAGCTCTAGGATCGCCGCCCACGTCGGCGATATGATCAAGCTCAAGAAACGGGATGATGATCTCGAGATGGGACATGCCCGCCGGGATCTCGACTGGGATCGGCAGTTCGCAGTTGCAATCAACCCCGAGCGCGCCAAAAAGATCCGGGACGAACGGATGCCGGCCGACGCCGATGCTTGCACGATGTGCGGGGACTACTGTGCGTTAAAGATTGTAGGGCGCCACTTTAACTTCTGATAGGGTGTGCCGGGGTGCTATTCTCCGCCACCCCTTTACATGTCCCTCTGAGTTATCTTTGCAGGGTCGCCAGTCTGCCATCGGCCCGGATACTTCCCAGGGGTACGTTGGTGTACTGCCAAGCCAATGCCTCCTAATACATCATGTCACCGTATCTTCAAAGATTTTGATCCGTGAGACGTAACGCCAACAATCACACGGAATGAGGGTAGTCATGGTGATACCCGGGGAAAGGCCGTACCCGGGAGAGCGAACCCATGCACTGGCTTTTTCTTCAGCCCTCCCCCTACACTGGACCGTGGGGGGCAAAAGCCCCATCCCCTGTCTCTCAGGCATCAATATTCTGGAATCTGTGTAATTCAGCGCCTATATTGTGATCTGATCTCCTCCCCGGGCAGAGTGGCACCAGAGAAGCCAGAGGAACACCCCCCGGGATCTCTGAACGTAAGAAGACAACGTGCACTAACCAAAAACCGCACCATTATTCTGTCTCCCATCCATAACTATCTCCGAGGATTGACAGATGAAACCTGAAAGTGAGAAACTGGTCGACGAATTCCTTATTCACGCAGATGATCTTGGCGACGAGATCGTAGAAGATATAGAAGAGATACTTGGTATCGTACCGTTCATCTTCACCATACTCCGGGACCGACCTGATATCTTCGTGCTCTCAACTATTGCTGATTACAAGACTTCACGCCCCAAATCCCTCGATCCAAAGACCGC
>JAAZOW010000251.1 GCA_012797575.1 Methanomicrobiales archaeon
GTTCTCAAAACAACTACTTTATGTCGACAGATGAAAATGCCCAGGAAGCGTATGCCGGAGAGTCCCAGGCAAACAGAAGATATGCCGTCTTTGCCGAAAAAGCAGTCGCTGAAGGGTATCCTGCGGTCGGGAAACTCTTCAAGGCAGCAAGTGAAGCGGAGGCCGTCCATGCAAAGCGCCTCCTCTTCATCCAAGACGCCGTCGGGAGCACCGAGGAGAACCTTCAGGATGCTATCGAGGCGGAGACCTACGAGTTCACGAAGATGTACCCCGAATTCGTCGCCCAGGCAAAGGAAGAGCGGAAGAACGAGGCCGTCACCGTCTTCACCCACGCCATGAAGGCGGAAGCGGTACATGCAAGCCTCTACCTTCAGGCGCTCGAGGCTGTCCGGGGAGGCAAAGACCTCAACGCAGGGAAGATCTACCTCTGTCCAGTCTGCGGAGACGTTGAGCTCGGGTCAGCGCCTGAGAAATGCCCTATCTGCGGGGTTCCGGAGCGCATGTTCCGCGAAATTCAGTAACTCCTTTTTCTCGGTCAACCCCCCCTCACCCCCACAAGTTAAATAGTTCTCTCGAGCTACTCCCCTCCATGGCAGGTGTGAAGGTCTACACGACAGAAAGTTGCCCCTACTGCCGGATGGTCATCGCGTTCCTTGAGAAGCACGGAGTCGGATACGAGGCCGTCGATGTTGGGAGGGATCGCGAAGCAGCCCGGGAGATGATACGGATCTCGGGGCAACGTGGCGTGCCGGTCACGATCTTTGATGATGAGGTGATCATCGGGTTCGATGCAAAGAAGCTCCAGGAACTCTTCGCAGAGCCGGTGGTCGGAGGGGTGTACGACGTGGTCATCGTGGGTGCTGGGCCGGCCGGGCTGACGGCTGCGGTCTACTGTGCAAGAAAGCTTCTGAAGGCTGTCGTTGTATCTGAGAGTATCGGTGGCCAGGCGGCCTGGAGTTGGGCGATCGAGAACTATATGGGTTTTCGGATGATCACGGGGGAGGATCTGGTCAGGAAGTTTGAGGAGCAAGTCAGGGGGTTCGATGTCAGTCTCGAGCTCGACAGCATCCAGGAGGTCCGGAAAGAGGATGATACCTTCCTTGTCCGGGCAGTCTCCGGGAATACCTACCGTTGCCGATCGGTCATCCTCGCCTCCGGAAAATATCCCCGGACCCTGGGACTCCCCGGCGAGGATCGATTGATGGGGAGAGGCGTCTCAGTCTGCTCGACCTGTGATGCCCCTCTCTTCAGGGATAGACCGGTCGCCGTCGTCGGTGGAGGAAATGCGGCAATCCAGACTGCGATCGAGATGGTGAAGATAGCAAGCTCTGTGACCCTGATCGTCAGGAGATCTCTTACGTGTGATGAGGTATACGTCGAACAGGCAATGGAGATGGGCGTGCGGATACTCCCCCGTAGCGAGATCTCAGCCCTCCACGGTGATCAGGCCCTGACCGGGATTACGGTCAGGGATCGCGAGACCGGAAGGGAGAGGGCTTTCGATGTTGAAGGGCTCTTCCTCGAGATCGGGCGTGTGCCGAATACGGGGTTCCTTGGGGATCTGGTGACGCTGAACGATCTGGGGGAGATCGTCGTCGACGAGAACAACCATACGAACGTCCCCGGGGTCTTTGCGGCAGGAGATGCCACCTGTATCAAGGGTAAACAGATCATCATCGCTGCTGGCGAGGGAGCGAAAGCAGCGCTCGCGGCGCACGAGCACCTCCTGAGAGAAGACCTCTCCCGCATCCCCATACCGGCGACCTTATGAGCAGGTGCATCCAACCAGATGTGGAAATTGTATGGTACTTGAGGAGACACTCATCATCTGCGGCCAGTTCGATCTCCCGGAGGTCACGCGCGCCTTCA
>JAAZOW010000273.1 GCA_012797575.1 Methanomicrobiales archaeon
AACTGGAACAAGGCCGAGCCGCCGGATGAAGTGCCGCCCGATATCGTCTTTCCAAAGGCAGTCCAGCGCGGAGTGGTAGTCGTGCATGTCGAGGAGGTCTACTCTATCGAGCCCGGGCACGTAGGGGAGAAGATCCTATAGGGGGTGACCGAGATATGACAGTGTATCTTACGGAAAGGATGAAGGCCTGGATCGGAGCGATGGGTTGCCACATCTGTGTTGCGACGCCAGAAGGCGTGCCGTCCGTTGTGTTGGGCCGCTACGCTGAGGTGAGGGACAGCGGCGAAGTGGCATTCGCGCTTGCAGAGGATGAAGCAGCAGTGATCGGGCCCGTAATCGCTAAAAACCCCCGAGTCGCATTCGGCGTATCCCGGCAGGGCGGTATCCGCGCCGCATACCAGTTCAAGGGTGCCGGCGAGATCCTCCGATCGGGTGATATCTTTAATGCGGTTGTAGCGCAGGCGAGGGAGGAGAAGGGAGTGGATGCGGCGGCGGTGCTGCTTGTCCGCCTGACCGAGCTCTACTGCACAAAACCCGGGTACGAAGCGGGGCTGAGGCTCGATGGCATGCCGCCGGAGGAGCTCGATGCCTGGGAACGGCAACGCTGGAAGGACGTGCCGAGGAAGAGGAACTGAGATCTGATGGGCAGCAATAGGAGGAAGGTGCCCGATCAGTTCCCCTGGGTCATCCCCTTCTCGTGCGAGGGATGCGGCGACTGTGTCGAGGCCTGCCCGACAGGCTCGATCGAGCTCGTGGATCTCGGGAAGAAGATCGACAAGGCCTGGATCACGAACCCAGAGACCTGTATCGGGTGCGGGAAGTGCGCCGATGCCTGCGTTGTCGGTGCTGTGCAGATGACGTCGTACGTCGAGAAGGCGCTCGCGCGGTACCGCGAGAAGAGAACCCCGGAGTGATCCCGGGGACTCAAAGACCTATTTTTTTGCCCAATCTACCCATAAATGGGTGTTCCGATCGAATGAGGAACTCGCGAGGGGGGTGCAAAGATCAGAACCCTTGCCCGGGCAAGCCACCCTCTCACAGAACTCCAAACGACTCGAGCAGGACATCGGCGTTGAGACCGCCGAAATGGTAGACCTCACCGCACTCCAAATCGTTGATTGTAACCTCGGCCGGCGAGAACGCGAGAAGTGAGTCGACTTTGAGGAAGTCGTAGCCAGCATCTTTGAGCACCCGGGCGAATGGCCGCCCATAGTCAGGGGAGGTCTTTGAGGGTAACTTCGCAAAGACCGGATCGTAGCCCTCCACGACCAGGGAGACTGAGCCGTAATAGATGTTGCAGTCGTTGGTCGTCCCCATCGCCTCAACTCCTGTGCGCTTTACGGGCGCGATTGGCGAGCACCCCGCTGCCTGGCAGATTCGGAGAACGTCATACCCCATCTCCTCGAGTTTGTGGATGGTCGCAGTGATGACCCGGCCGGATATCTGGACCGATCCGACGAGGCTGCGGGTCGGAGCGACGAGGACGTAGAGGTTTTCCGGGTCTATGTCGCACTTCTCCGCGATGAAGTCTGTGACCTCTTCATCCGGCAAAGTATCGGCCTCGAGCGCGATGACGCCAAACGCTGAGATGTCGCGGTAACCGATCCTCCGGTACGTCTCTTTTGGCTTCATCGCAAGCGCCCGCGCCGGGCCCGAGGCCATGGCGGAGTAGTCTCCAACCCTGAGCACCCAGCCCGCCTTCTGTGACCCGAGGCATGCGAGGGGGGGATGGCTCACGGTGAGGTGGAGAAACGGTACCGGCATGCTGCCCACCCGGCCGAGGGTTACCTTCGTCTCTGCAAGCCCCGCAAGGCAGGTCTCCACAAAGAGAGACCCCGCCCGATAGCTTCCAGGGGATCGGACGCCGCAGTCGATGCATGTCGCGCCGTTCTTTAACCTTGTAGCCGCAACCCCAAGTTCATCCTGACAGTCGAGCATCTCCCTCACGATGCGCATCGCCGCACGGTTTATGCTGAGTACCATCTTCACCCACCCCAACGGAGAATAGGGGATAGATCGCTTTAGCGGTTTCTATCCAGTATGTAGTCCGAACCGGTGCATACATGACAACGACCGATTTCATGAAATTGTTCGAGAAACAGATAGTGTACCCATGCCGGAGAGCAAGAACAACGATTCATCGGCACGCTTCATAGACGGCGCAACCCTCGCAGGCCTCCTCGATGCCGTGCGATCGCAGCGGCCGCTGGTGCATCACATCACAAACAGCGTCACGGTAAACGACTGTGCGAACATAACGATCTGCGCCGGGGCAGCCCCGGTGATGGCCGACGCCCCCGAGGAGGTCGCCGAGATGGTTACCGCTGCAAGCGCCCTCGTCCTCAACATCGGGACGCTTTCGCAGGGACAGGTCGATGCGATGTTCATAGCAGGCCGCCGGGCAAACGTCCTCGGCATTCCTCTCATCCTCGACCCGGTCGGTGTTGGGGCGACCCGTTTCCGGACCGAGACCGCCTGGCGACTCCTCGACTCCCTCGAGATCACTGTTCTGAAGGGGAACGCAGGTGAGATCGGGGTTCTCGCCGGAACCGGCGGGAGCGTCCGGGGGGTGGACTCAGGCGGGGCTCCTGACGATCCCATCGAGACGGTGTTGGAGTGTGCCCGCTCGATCGGTGCCGTGGTGGCGATGACCGGGGCGGTCGATGTCATCGCCGATCAGAGAAGGGTTTTCCTGGTCAAGAACGGCGATCCCATGATGAACCGCCTCTCCGGGACCGGGTGCATGGCCGCATCGGTCACGGGAACGTTTGCCGCGGTCGGGGATGATCACGCGGTCTCGACAGCGGCGGCGCTCGCAGCCTTCGGCCTGGCCGGGGAGCGAGGCGCGAGGGGAGCACGTGGTCCGTACTCGTTCAGGACAGCGCTCTTTGACGAGTTCGCAAGGCTCACCTCTGACGATCTTGCGAGGTACGCAAGGATAGATGGGCCCTCCTATGGCATATGACCTCTACGTGATCACCGATGAGGAGATAGGGCGCGGCCTCTCCCACGCCGAGATAGCACAGCGTGCCGCTTCCGGCGGTGCCGATGTGATTCAGCTCCGCGACAAGAGACTTTCTGGCAGGGATCTCTTCACTGCAGCCTCTGCTATCCGCGAGATCACCCTCGATGCCGGCGCGCTCTTTATCGTGAACGATCGTCTGGATGTGGCTCTCGCCGCCGATGCCGATGGTGTCCACCTCGGCGAGGATGATCTCCCCATCGAGCACGCGCGGAGGATTGCTCCGCCCGGATTCATCATAGGAGCCTCGGTGCGATCGGTTGCTACGGCAGTAAACGCCGCGATGATGGGCGCTGATTACGTGGCACTCAGCCCGACATTCCCAACCAGATCGAAGGACGATGCAGGCCCGGGCCATGGATTATCCACGCTCTCTGCGATCCACTCCGCAGTCCCCCTCCTCCCTCTCATCGCAATCGGAGGGATCACCGTAGAAAACGTCGACAGCGTCATCGCCACGGGGGCAGATGGGGTGGCGGTGATATCAGCAGTCGTCGGGCAGCCCAACATCACCACCGCCGCACAGGATATGCGGGCCAGGATCGCAGCCGCAAAGGCCAAAGTCCGCTGATGGTAAAGACCATGGGGCCGGAGGATGGCCTTGTTTCAGGGGAATGCAAGAAGATGTTACCGATCCGCACCCAATAACGCCTCGCCTCTCGGTCCTGCCCGTATACAAACCCTCTTAATTTTTGTCGTAGTACAACCAAAGGAAATATCCATGACCGAGATCGTATTTACCCCGATCGGCACCGTCCACTCCCCGTTCAGCGACCCCAGAGATATGCCAATCCAACCCGTCGGCGCCCGAGGCGTCCGGGGCACGATCGAACTTGACCCGACCTATGCCACTGGATTAAAAGATCTCGAGGGCTTCTCCCGGATCATCGTCCTCTACCACTTCCATCGCTCCAATGGTTACTCGCTCGAAGTGGTCCCGTTCCTTGATAAAGCAACGCGCGGTGTCTTTGCGACCCGGGCACCCCGTCGCCCGAATACGATCGGGATCACCATGCTCAAGTTGATTGCCGTCGATGGCGCGACGCTCACCGTCGAAGACGTGGATATCCTGGACGGCACCCCGGTGCTCGATATCAAGCCCTACGTTCCGGAATTCGATGCTTACCCCGATGAACGTGCCGGATGGTTGACCACGAGATCAGAATCCGCTCGAACCATGCGATCGGACGATCGGTTCTGTTAATATAAGAGTAAGTTAAGTTAACAATACTTATATAACTCGAAAGTAAAATATAGTACTTTAATACTGGCCAGGACGGATACTGAACAGTATCTATGACGAAAAAAGCCATAACACTGGTTACCGCTGTCATCCTCGCCGCCCTCCTCAGCACGGCAGGGTGCATAGCCGGACAATCAGACGACGACACAACCGAGACATCGATACTCGTCTACTCCGGTGCAGGTCTCAAAAAGCCGATGAACGACATCGGGACAGCATTCACCGAGAAGTACGGTATCACCGTCGATTACACCTACGCCGGTGCAGGCACACTCGTGAGCCAGATGGAGCTCTCCCGGAAGGGCGACGTCTTCGTCTCCGGCGGGACACCCGACTACCGCATCGCCCAGGATAAAGGACTGGTCGAGGAACCCGGGTACGTCGCCTACCACGTCCCGATCATTGCCATCCAGAAGGGGAACCCAAAGAATATCACCTCAGTCGAAGACTTCGCCCGGCCGGGGTTGAAGATCGCTCTCGGCGGCGTTGAATCGACCGCGATCGGAAAAGTCGGTGATAAACTCTTCGAGAAGCACGGTATCCGCGATGCCGTCGAGGAGAACGTCGTCCTCCGGGGACCGACGATCAATGAAGTGGTGGTCGCGATGACTATGGGCACTGTCGATGCCTCGCTCCTCACGCTCGACGTAATCGATCCTGAGAAGATGGATACCATCGACCTTCCACAGGAAGATGGGCTCACCCTCATCGTTCCAATCGGTAAGACCACTTTCACGACGCAATCGGACGCTGCTCAGCAGTTCGTCGAGTTCGTCACCTCCGATGAGGGGAAGGCGTTCTTTGCAAAACACGGGTTCCCGACCTACCCAGACCCGAAGTATGAGGGAATCAAGCCATGAGCAAGGACGACGAATACTCCTGCAGGGCAATCGGTGTAGTGCGTACCTCACTCTCAGACCCAGCGGCAACCCCGATCCAGAGTATCTTTGCCACCACCTCCGGAACGGTGGAGATCTACCCGGAGTTCCAGGAAGGACTCATCGCGCTTGAAGGGTTCTCCCACATCATCCTCATCTACAGATTCCACCGGGCAACCGGTGAAGAGCTCAGCGAACGGCCGCTCATCGACGGTGCTGAACCGCATGGCATATTCGCGACCCGGCATTTCAACCGCCCGAACAGGCTCGGCATATCGGTCGTCAGAGCACTTGGGATCGAAGAAGGATCGATCTCTATCGAAGGCACCGATATCCTTGATAAGACGCCGGTACTCGATATCAAGCCGTACATCCCTGCGTTTGATAGTGTCCCTGACGCAACATCAGGGTGGGTGACGTCCGGGCACGTCGAGCAGATCAAGCGACAGAGCGGATCCTTCTAGGTTGGTCGGCCTTGCCCCCGAACCGGGATGCCCTCCCCCACCCCTCTGCGTTTAAGGTACTCTTCCTCACGATCCTGTTCGGCCTGGTAGCCTACATGGTCGTGGTCATCGTCGGTCTCGTAGTCTACCCACCACTCCCGGCTCTCATTGAGAGTCTCACCGCCCCTGAGATCCTCTTTGCCATCAAGCTCTCGCTCATCACGTCGGCGATCTCGACCACCCTCTGCGTGATCGGCGCCATCCCGGTCGCCTACTCCCTCGCCCGGTTTTCATTCCCGGGGAGAGGGTTCATAAACAGCATCTTCAATATCCCGCTTGCCCTCCCGCCGCTCGTTGCGGGCGTTGCACTGCTCATCTTCTATGGTCCCTCAAAGTTCGGGCAGATGCTCTCGGCCGCTGGCCTTGATGTCATCTACACTCCGCTCGGGATCATCATTGCCCAGTTCTTTGTCAATCTTCCCTACATGGTCAGGGTCACCCGATCGGCCTTCGAGACGATCAACCCCCGCTACGAGCATGTCGCCCGGACGCTCGGGTGCACCGAGTGGGGGGCGTTTCATCAGGTCACCCTCCCGCTTGCCCGGAGCGGCATCATCGCCGGTCTCATCATCACCTGGTCAAAGTCCATTGGAGAGTTCGGTGCGGTCCTGATGCTCGCGGGAGCCACCCAGATGAAGACCGAGACCCTGCCCATAGCGCTCTTCCTGAATATGTCGACCGGGGATCTCGATCTTGCCATAGCCGCATCGATCATCCTGATAGCGATATCGGTGACATCGCTTGTTGTGTTCGAGCGTTTCAGCGGCGGCCGGGGGGTCTTCTGATGCTCAGCGTCAGGGCACTCTCCCTCTCCCTCGGGGAGTTCTCACTCGACAGCGTAGATCTGGCCGTCGTCGACGGAGAGTACTTCATCATCCTCGGGCCGACCGGAGCAGGGAAGACGATCCTCCTTGAGACGATCGCGGGGATCTATACACCCGAGGCAGGGACGATCAGCCTCGATGGTCGGGATATCACCAACACCGAACCAAAAGATCGGGGGATCGGTATGGTCTACCAGGACTACATGCTCTTTCCGCACCTGACCATCGAGGAGAACATAGGATTTGGTCTCCGGCAGCAGAAGGCTGATCCTGCCCGAATCAGGGATCTGGTCTCTGAGACCGCAGACATGCTCGGGATAGGCCATCTCCTCGGGCGCACACCGGGAACGCTCTCCGGCGGTGAGCAGCAGCGGGCCGCGATCGCAAGGGCACTTGTCCTCCGTCCTCGCATCCTCCTCCTGGATGAACCGCTCTCGGCGCTCGACGCCACCACCCGTGACCGCCTCAGGAGGGAACTCAAATCCATCCACCGGACGACCGGCACGACGGTCATCCACATCACCCACCACTTCGAGGACATCTTCGCTCTCGCTGACCGGGTGGCGGTGATGCAGAACGGGAAAATCGTCCAGACCGGCACACCCGATGAGGTCTTCAGGAGACCAGCTACCGAGTTCGTCGCCGCCTTCACCGGTATGGAGAACGTCTTTTATGGGGTATCGAGGATCAGGAGCGGGGAGGCGACGATCGATCTCGGCGCCATCACCCTCCGGACGGTCACCACAGTCGAGGGCGATGTCTGCGTCGGTATCCGGCCCGAAGAGGTGATCGTCTCTCGTGAGGCGTTTGAATCAAGCGCCATAAACGCTTTTTCGGGAACAGTTGTCGAGATCCAACAAAACGGTATCTTCTCAAGGCTCGTGGTGGACGCAGGTCTGCCCCTCGTCGCTGTCCTGACCAGGCAGAGTGTTGCCCGCCTGGATCTTGCCGAGGGGGAGCGGGCCCACATCACCTTCAAGGCCTCGGCGGTCCACGTCTTTCCCCGGTAGCAGGGCTGGCGGAGAGTGATACTCCGTGGCAGACTGCCCTTGCCGCCAGACTCACCATGTCGCCTGATACTCCTCTTTCCTCTTCTCGCTCCGGCACGGAGGCAACCGGGGTTACGCCTCAAGCGATATCGGTAGTGCTCCAGCATGTAACTGATAGTCGATCTCAGAGAACCCGGTCGAAATCCATAGAGCAGCAACTCACACTCAGGGTTAAAGCTCACACGGCAGGAGCTATCCTACTATCAGTTGCTTCATAAAACATCATCCTCAAAAAAGGCATTTGAAAAGTTACCCGGAGTGCCCCCGCCCGGATTTGAACCGGGGACAACCAGATCTTCAGTCTGGCGCTCTCCCAGTCTGAGCTACAGGGGCGCTCGATCACTCTGCTCAGGCAGTACCTGCCCTGAGGAAGCAGATTGAGCATTCCGGTTGCTTGGTTCTCGCAACACAGGTACAATTCATTGGGAGGGGAAGAAGAAAAATCTATCGCCTCACCATATATTCCGGGGAAGGCAGCGGAGCGCCCGTCCCCCCATCCACCTATCTTGAGAGACCGCCTGTTTATCATCCTCCACGGCGATACTACAGGACAATGGGCCGGAGTGATCAGAAGTCAGCTACCCGTGGTGCAGGCCTCACGCAGGCGCTCTCCGGACGGACCGGGAGCGTCGTGCACCTCACGCATAACGATCTCGACGCCGTCGGGAGCGACGCCATCCACCGGAGGAAGTACGGGGACGTCTTCACCATCTGGTGTTCGGTCGGCAGGTTCCTCACGAACCTTGACACTGTGGCCAGCTCCCCCGGACGGGGCGACCTCCTCAGCATATCCGACCTCGGATACCAGCAGGGCGTCGAGAAGCGGCTCGCCAGAGCCCGATCGAACGGGTGGCGGATCGAGTGGCGCGACCACCACCGCTGGAGGGATGAAGAGGCCAGGGCCGTCAAGAAGAAGACAGGCCTCCTCCATATCGATGTCACCACCTGCGCCACCGGGATCGTCGCCCGCGACCTCGCGCCCGGCGACGCGGTAGCAGAAGAGATCGCCCGGATCGTCTGCGACTACGACCTCTGGAAGCACCAGGACCCCCGGTCAAAGATGCTCGGCCAGGTCGTCATGCGGAAGGGCTGCCGGGAGCACGTCCGCGACAACCTCGTCCAGGGCACCATCACCGATGAGAAGGTCGAGAACGAGTATGCAGAGATCCTCCGCGAGATGGAACGAGACATCACCAGGAGCCTCCGGCACACCACCATCATCGAGCGCGGTCGCTATCGGATCGCGTTTGCCCCGCTCTACGGCTACCCGAGCGAGACCGCGCACACCATCAGGGACGAACTCGACACCGACATCGAGGTGATAGTCTCTGGAAATGGCCGCATCTCCATCCGATCCGTCCCCCCCATCAGCCACCTCATCGCCCGCGAATTCGACGGCGGCGGCCACCCCCACGCGGCGGGAGGCACGTTTCCGTTCAACATCCTCGACCGCATCCTCTTCTGGGCCGTAAAGCGGAACCGTCACTACCGCCACCTTGCTGACGTGGCGAACACTATCGGGTGACAAACGCCCGCTCGACCAGGCTCCCCCAGTAGTTGGGACAACCCTCCTCGCAGTAACCCCCTGCCTCAAGCATATCATGGTCGATGAACGCCGTGGTGGCCATAAGGTCCGCAGCCTCCGGATCGACCAGGATCAGGCGCCGGACGCGGAACTGCTCCATCAGGTCCAGAATGCGGTCAACCTCCCCGGCAGGGAGGATCAGGTCGTCCTGGTACTCGAGCAGGAGCTCGATGTCGAAGCTCCCGGGGTCTCTTGGGAAGAAGACGATCTTCCTTGAGGCGAGCACCTCAAGTTCGATCGCATCCGCCCGATCGGCGATCAGAACGTGCCCCGCCGCGCCCACATCGCGCATCTCCCGCGCGAGCCTGCCATACATGGTTGCTACCACCTCGGAAAACTCCTCTGCATCCTCGATGTAGGCATCCCGAAGCCCGAGCATATGGGGGGCGGGGAGTGAGAACCAGGCACCCTTCCGCCTCGCCTGGATGTAGCGTGCATCTGCAATCAGGGCGGATGGGTCAATACCCGGCTCACTGACGAGCACCCCCCCTGCCACGCCCAGGAGAGCATCTCGCCACCGATCACCATAGAAGATACCACCGGCGGCCGGTATCGTCACTCCCCTCTGGGCGTCGAGT